>JANNJB010000275.1:0-10780 GCA_031405615.1 Vicinamibacteria bacterium
CGTTCTTCCAGCCAAATCCCTGCTCATCGAGGCCCGCCGCCGCGGGCTCTTTGCCCACGCACTTGGATGGGTCCGCCTTTCCGTGGGCCTTCCCGAAAGTGTGTCCGCCCGCGATCAGGGCGACGGTTTCTTCGTCGTTCATCGCCATGCGGCCGAACGTCTCGCGGATGTCCTTGGCGGCGGCGAGCGGATCGGCGTTGCCGTTTGGACCTTCCGGATTCACGTAGATGAGACCCATCTGAACCGCGGCCAGGGGATTGTCGAGCTTTCGGTCGCCCTTGTATCGCGCATCCGCCGCGAGGAACTTCTTCTCCGCACCCCAGTAGACGAGGTCGGCTTCCCAGTCGTCGGTGCGCCCCCCCGCGAAGCCAAAGGTCTTGAAGCCCATCGACTCGAGGGCGACGTTGCCGGTGAGAACCATCAGGTCGGCCCAGGAGAGGCTGCTGCCGTACTTCTGCTTGACCGGCCAGAGCAGGCGACGCGCCTTGTCGAGGTTGGCGTTGTCCGGCCAGCTGTTGAGCGGCTCGAAACGCTGCTGGCCACCGCCCGCACCTCCGCGTCCGTCCGCGACGCGATAGGTGCCCGCGCTGTGCCAGGCCATACGGATGAAGAAGGGTCCATAGTGTCCCCAGTCGGCGGGCCACCACTCCTGCGACGTCTTCATCACCTTCTCGATATCCGCCTTCACGGCTTTGAGATCGAGCTTCGCGAACTCCTGGGCGTAATTGAACCGGCTGTCCAGGGGGCTGGAGGTGGCGGCGTGCTGGCGAAGAGGGGCGAGGTCGAGGTGCTCGGGCCACCAGAACTTGTTCGAGGTGTTGTTCGTCTGGGCGTGGGCCGGGCTTATGGCCAGGCCGGCGATCGCCAGGGTGAGGACGTGCTTCAACATGAGATTTCTTTTGGGTCCTTGTCGTGGGGAATGGGTTGGACGGCAGGGTGAAGGGTAAGGGTTCCCTGGGAAACACGTCCAAGACTTAGTCCTGATCGAACTCATAGGCATTGCCTATTCCTCCGCCGTCCGAATTCCCGGAGCGAGGGTCCGACGAGGAGGTAGGCTCCCCGTCCATGGGCCTGAAGCGCGAGCTGAATCTCTTCGACGCCACGATGGTGGTGGTCGGGGGCATCATCGGCACGGGCATCTTCGTCAATCCCTACATCGTCGCGCGGGCGCTCGACTCGACACCCCTGGTCCTCGGGGCATGGTTCGCGGGCGGCGTGGTCGCGATCATCGGAGCCCTCGCTTACGCCGAACTCGGACAGCAGCAGCCGCAGGCGGGAGGACCCTACGTCTATCTCCGCGACGCGTGGCATCCGATGGCGGGGTTCATGTACGGCTGGGCGCAACTTCTCATGATCGAAGCCGGAGGGATGGCCGCGGTCGCGCTGAACTTCTCCCGCTACACCCTGCGCCTCACCGGGCAACAGGAAACCGGGGCCATGCTCGTCGCGGTCGCGGCCGGGGCCATCGTGCTGCTGACCGCCATCAACTACATCGGCGTGAAGCCGGGCAGTCGGGTGGTGAACGCGACGGTGATTCTGAAACTTGGAGCCCTCATCATCCTGATCGCTTTCGCCTTCTGGGGCGGCCAGGCCGCGAGCGGGTGGCTAAAGGAGACACGCGTGGACGACACGCCCTCCGGCTTTCTCGCGTTTGGCGCGGCGCTCATCCCGATCCTCTTCACCTATGGAGGCTGGCAGAAAGCGAACACGGTCGCGGAAGAGATGCGCGACCCGCAGCGCGACATGCCACGCTGCCTCATCATCGGCACGCTGATCGTGATCGCCATCTACCTGCTGGCAAACGTCGCCTACCTGCGCACTCTCGGTCTGGTCGGGCTCGCCGCGACCGAAACTCCCGCGGCGAGTGTCGCGGGGTTGTGGATGGGCGCGTCGGGCGAACGTTTCATTTCGCTCACTATCGCCATCTCGACCTTCGGCTTCCTGAACCTCGGGATCATGGCCTCGCCCCGCATCTACTTCGCGATGGCGCGCGACGGCGTCTTCTTCCCCGCTCTCGCGAAACTCCACCCGCGTTACCACACGCCCACCCTGGCGATTCTGCTGCAGTCCGGCTGGGCACTGTTACTGCTGTTCACCGGCACCTACGAGGACCTGCTCAACACCGTGGTTTTCGCGGACTGGGTGTTCTTCGGCCTGACCGTCGCGGGCCTTTTCCGCCTGCGGCGGCGCTTCGCCGGTCGCGTCGGCTTCCGTACACCCGGCTACCCCTGGCTGCCCGCGGTGTTCGTCCTCGTCGCGATCGTGGTGGTTCTGAGCGTGATCCGCACCGCGCCGGAGCGCTCGGCCATGGGTGTGGCTCTTCTCGCTCTCGGCATTCCCGTGTACTACTGGTCGAAGTCTCAGTCGCGCGCCGTGCCCCCACCTGATGCCTCGACGAGCTGAGACTCCGCGATGCTGAACTCGCCTCTCGCCCCCTACCTCCACTGGGCCAAGACGCGCCCTGCCGCTGAGTTCGACCTCGCGGGCAGCAACCTGCTCGCGTGCACCCTCGATGACCTTCCCGGCGCGCGCGAAGCGGTGGATCTCACCGCTCCCGACCGCGGCGGCTATCCCCCGCTCGTCGAAGCGATCGCCGCGCACTATGGCGTGACCTCAAGCCGGGTCGTGACTGCGTCCGGGTGTTCCGCCGCGAACTTCCTCGCCATCGGCGCCCTCGTCGGCCCGGGCGACACCGTGCTGATGGAAGGACCCTGGTACGACCAGATCACCGGGGCCTGCCGCCTGCTCGGCGCGAAGGTCGCGACATTCGATCGACGGTTCGAGCATGGCTACCGGATCGACATCGATGTAGTGCGCGCCCGGCTCACGCCGACAACGAAGCTCGTCATCATCACCAGCCCGCACAACCCGAGCGGGAAGGTCGCCGATCGCGAGTCACTGGTGGCGTTACAGGCGATGGCCGAGGAAGCTGGCATCCACGTCCTCGTGGATGAGGTGTACCTCGACGTCACTAACATGCTCTATCACAGTGCGGGAGGCCCCGCGTCTCCTCCATTCGCTTCGGGCCACTACACCCCGGCGGCTCTCGTCGGCGACCGCCTGCTCTCGGTCAGCAGCCTGACCAAATCCTACGGACTCAGCGGGCTGCGCTGCGGCTGGATCGTAACGTCGGAAGCCATCGCGGAACGTTCGAGGCGCGTGCGCGATGTGATCGACAACATCGGCGCGGCGCCCGCCGATCGCGTGAGCGCTCTCGCCTTCAGCCAGCTGGATCGGCTCGCCGCACGCGCTCACCGGCTGGTGTCGGCCAATCTTGAGCTGGCGCGAGCGTTCTTCGCGCGCCATCCCGAACTTGAGGTCGCGGTACCCCTCGAGGCCACGATCACGTTCCCCCGCATGGCCGGAACGGCCGACACCGACCCGTTTGTCGCACGGCTCCTTGCCGAGCAGGGCGTCGCGGTCGCGGCAGGAAGTTTCTTCGGAGCGCCGGCCCACATCCGCATCAGCCTCGCCGGGCGCACCGAGACGCTCCTCGCTGGCCTCGAGAGAATCGAACGCTTCCTCGTCGGTTGACCAGTCAGCTGCCAGAGCCCTTCTGCCGCCCAAGCTCCTTGACTCCCGTGCGCACGCGCAATCCGGGTGGGGCTGAAGAGACCGGCAGCGGATTGAGGCTGCGCTATCATCCCGCAACAAGAGGATGAACGCGCGGGCCTGCGTGATCGTGGTGATGCTCGGAGTGGCGCACTGGGGCTGCGCCGCGGACCGATTCCTCGACGCCGTCGATCGGGGCGACGCCGCGGCGGTCAAGGCGATGCTGGTCAAGGATCCTCACCTCGCACAGTCGAAGTGGACTGGACGAAGGGGCGGGGTGGTGCAGCGGCCGCTCGTCAAGGCCGCCGGCGACGGGCACCTCGAGATCGTCCGTGCCTTGCTGGACAACGGAGCTGATCCCAACGCGACCGGGGCGAACGAGGAGACAGCGCTGCACGCGGCGGCGCTGTTTTCCGAGCACGCCGCTATCACCGACCTGCTGCTGCAGCGCGGCGCCCGCCCCGAGCCTCGGGACGTCGGCGGAGACACTCCCATGCACCGCGCGGCGGAGGCGCTCGACGGAGAGCAGGCGCTGCGACTTCTGGCCCGCGGCGCTTCGGTTAGGGTCGTGAATCAGTTCGGCGACACGCCGCTGCACCTGGCCGCCGCGTCGGCACGCATGCACACCGCGGCCGTGCTGTGCGGGGCGGGAGCCGACCCCAAGGCGCTCGACGCCAAGGGGCAGACCCCGCAGTCGCGGGCGCACGCGAGGCCCGAGCGGATGTTCGCGGTTCGGGCGTGGTTTGATCCAGTAACCGGTGAGTGCGCCCGGCTGGCGCTTTTGGCCGCACCGGGGAAGCCCGCGCCTGAAGAAGCGCGTCGCGCCGCGGCGGCCGCCTACGAGTGCCTGCAGATGCAACAGGAGCCGCCAGATCCGCAGTTTCCCAAGCGCCGGCCCAACCAGGCGTCGTGGTGCGGCGTGCTGGGCTACGCCCAGGAGAATGGCACGGGCGTGGCCAAAGACGAGAAGCGCGCTTTCGTGTCATACCGGCTGGCCTGCGACAACGGCGACGTCGACTCGTGCACGCGCGCCGGGGTCCTTCTGGAGGACGGGCGCGGTACCGGCCGCGACCCCGCAGCCGCGGCCGGCTACTACGAGAAGGCGTGCGCGGCTTCCGACCTATGGGGATGCAGCCGGCTCGGCCACCTCCGCGAGCGCGGCGTGGGAGTGCCTAAGGACGAGAGGCGGGCGGCCGCGTTGTACGAGCAGGCGTGCGCGGGCAAGCGCGGCTGGAGCTGCCGAAGGCTGGCCCGGCTCTATGCGAAGGGTGCGGGAGTTGAGCAAGACGCGACGAAGGCGGCCCGACTCGATGCCCAGGCCTGCGAGCTGGGCGAGAAGGATTCCTGCACCCGCACCCCAACTCGGTGAGCCCGCATCCTCCTGCTCCGCAGAACAGGCGCCGGCGGCAGGCCTCGTACCGGTCTGTGCCTGTGCGGACGTGTGAGATGTCAAGATCGGCAAAGCTATTCAGATGGCTTGAATTATGAGAATAGTTTTACACGTCGTTCTGGTTGCGATTTCCATCGCCTGCCCAGTGTTGGCACAGGAGAGCCGTTCGCCCGAGGCTGATCGTGCGAACACGATCGCGTTTGAGCGCGTGGGCGTGGTCGACGTGGAGCGTGGGCGAGTACTCAGCGATCAGACGGTCATCATCAGGGAAGGGCGCATCGCGGCGCTCGGACCGAGCCATGACGTTCCCGTCCCGGTCGGGGCGGCGGTCGTTGAGGGAAAAGGCCGCTTTCTCGTCCCTGGTTTCGCCGACATGCACGTGCATCTCTACACCGAAGGCGACGTCGCGACCTATGTCGCCAACGGAGTCACGACCGTGCGCAACATGGCCGGCGATTCAACCCACCTCGAATTCAGACGCCGCGTTTCGGCCGGTGACATGATCGGGCCACGCATCGTCACGGCCGGTCCGGTCATCGAACGGGTTCGCTCTCCCACCCCGATAACGTCCTGCTGACCGACAACGCATCGGCGCGACGGGAGGTCGAACGACAGCGTGCCACCGGGTACGACTTCATAAAACTGTATAACCAGATGGCGCCGGACGTTTACGCTTCAGTGATTGCGGCGGCGAAAGAACTTGACATGCCGGTAGTCGGGCACGTGCCATACGAAGTCGGGCTGCGCGGCGCGCTGGCGGCGCCACAGAACTCGATTGAGCATCTTCGCGGTTACCTGCAGGAGCTCGTTCCGCCTGCGGCTCCGGTGCAGCCGCGCGCGTCGCTCCGCAACCTGAGCGTGGCGTGGAACTACGCGGACAACTCACGAATCCGTGACCTCGTCGCTTTCACGGTCGCTGCGGGCGCCTGGAATTGCCCGACGCTGGTGTTTTCCGTTCACGAAATGTCCCCGGCGGCACAGCACGCACGCCTGCTGGCGCGACCGGAGACAAGGCTGCTCAGCCTGCGTGGGCTGCCCGACCGGTCAACAAGAGAAGGGTACCTTAGCGACTTCACTGAGTCAGATTTCGCGGCGACTCAGCGCGGGTTGAAGGCACAGTTCCGGCTGCTGCGTGCGCTCGATAGAGCCGGCGCCGGGCTGCTCGTCGGCACGGACTCGTGGCTGAGTGGTTTCGCCTACGCGGACGAGTTGGAACTACTCGTCAAGGCCGGGCTGACTCCCGCGCGAGTGCTTCGCATGGCGACGGTCGACGCCGCCCGTTTTCTCGGTGAAGCGAGCCAGTGGGGCACCATCGCCGTAGGACGTCGCGCAGACCTTGTCCTTCTTGATGCCAATCCGCTCAGCGACATCGCGAACGCGCGCCGCGTCCGCTCCGTGGTCGGCAATGGCCGCCTGCTCCGCCGCGCCGATCTCGACGCCCTGCTCGGCATGGCGCGTTCCAAGACGCGGTAAATGGCTTGACACCCGTCTGAGCGGCTGGACCGCGACGGCCCGTCACTTTAACGACACGTGCAAATAGACCGAGTGGCGGCCGTAGGTTTCGTAGAACGGTTTGAACGGGACGCCTTCAATCGCGAAGCGCAGGGTCGCGGGGTCGCCTTCGATGGAGCGGCCTATGTCGCCTCCGTCGAGCGTGACCTGCCGCCAGTCCGTGCGGGGCGCCGGCTCTTCCGCGGCCAGCAACACCGGGCCATAGAACAGACTGGCTACGTTGGGCTGATGGTGCGGATGGCGCCCGCGGGGAGGTTGGAGTCGTAGCTCTCCCGACCGGGGCCGATGGGCACAGCGGCTGGATCCGCGATGGAGGAGCCGCCTGCCTGCGCGGGCCGTTCCGAATTGCCCGACATCGCGTGCGATGAGGCCGGTTTCTCCGATTCCATCGAGGAACTGATCGCCCCCCTGGTTCGCGGTTTGTCGATTCGGGGTCTCTGGGCGAGCGGCGCCCGCCCCGATGACCGATACCACCAGGGACAGCGAAAGAAGGAGGCGCTTCATGGCTGCAAAGATACCTGCGGAAGAGCGGGCAGTATGCTCCCCACTCAACACTCAGGAGCCAACATGCGAAAAGCCAGCGTCTCTATCCTCGCCGTCGTCGGAATCGGCGTGCTGCTCTTGAGCCTGGTGTCGATGGGCCAGGCCTACTTCAACAACTACACCATCGGCGGCAGCGAAGGGCCCGGGGTCCAGCAGGTCGGCGGGAGCGATCCGCAGGTCGAGAAGGCTCTGCGCGGGATTCGCGGCACGTCGGCGGCCTACGCGGGGGCTTTCGCGGTCCTGTTCCTCGCCATCGTCTTCGGGCCCTACAAGCGCGGCGAAGTGTGGGCCTGGTGGGCTCTGATGGCCGCCTCTTTGCTGCACGGGGCGATCGTGTTGCCACGACTCGTGTTCGTGGACACGACCCTCGGAGTGGGCCCCGCGGTGACGCAAGCGATCGTGGTGATCGTCGCCCTGCTGCTCGACGCCGCGCGGCTGCGCGCGCCCCGGGCATAGTCGGAGCGGAATCCTGAATCGGTGATGAACTTGCAGGACCGCGCGTTCCTTTTGAAACTCACCCTCGCGGTGACGATGCTGGCCCACAGCGTGCCGGGAATGGTTGACGGCGGCGTCAACGCCTTCGGCCGCCTCTACCTCGACCCCGCGGGCTTCGCTCCCTTCGGCCTTCCTCTGGCCTGGGCCATCAAGCTCTCCCACGTCGCCATGGCCGCGGCTCTTCTGTCCGGCCGATTCATCAAGCCTCTCGGCTGGATCACCATTCTGGTGCTCGTGATGGGCATCATCATGGTCCACGGTCGCGAAGGCTGGTTCGTGGTGGGCGGGGGCAGGAACGGCGTGGAGTTCAATGTCCTCCTGATCGCCGCCTTCCTCACCGTCATGTACCCCGATGGGTTGAGGCGACGGCAGATTCAATAGCGGCCGCCGTACAGCGAGGCGTCCGCACGCACTATCATCGGCCGCTTTCAAAAAGGAGATTCGCGCATGCGCCGCCTACGCTTTGGTACTTCACTGCCCTCGTTGATCACTGCCAGCACCCTGCTGCTGGCGGCCTCCTCGGGCGCGCTGGCCCGGCAGGATGTCCCCATCGTTCAGCCGGGGGCGCCGGGACAGAAAACCACGAAGTTGACGGCGCAGCAGGCGGTCAAGCTCGCCGACACGCGCTACACCGTCTTTGATGTCACCTTCATGCGCGACATGATCCACCACCACGACCAGGCGGTGGAGATGGCTGATCTGGTGAAAGACCGCACCAACCTGCCCGAGCTGGTCGCGGTGGCTGGCCGGATCCACGCCTCCCAGGCCGACGAAATCCGCTTCATGCAGAACTGGCTGCGCGAACGCGGCGAGAGCGTGCCCGACGCCTCGATGCATCGCGGCATGGATATGAAGGGCACCATGGCCGGAATGGCGTCGCCCGAGGAGATGGCCAAGCTCGCGACGCTCCGGGGAACCGAGTTCGATCGCCTGTTCCTGAGCCTGATGATCACGCACCACGACGGCGCCCTCAAGATGGTGGACGCCCTGGTCAAGAGACCGGGCAGCGCCTACGAGCCCGTGCTCTTCCAATTCGTCAGCGACGTGAAGACGGAACAGAAAGCCGAGATCGAGCGGATGAGCAAACTGCTGGGCACCCTCGCGACGGATCCGCGCGTGGCGCTTTCGGCCGGTTTCAAGGACGCCGGGCAAGCGGCGAGCCACTTGTCCCTGGTCGCCACCCTCGCACGACCCATGGGGTTCTTCGATCCCGCCAACCCGGCGGACCTGCCTCTCCCCAAGCTCAAGAAAGAGGTTGACGGGGCCAAGCCCGGGCCCCGCAACGAGCAATCCAACGAAGGCACCGAATGGAGCGACCGTTCTCCGCTGCTCTCCTTCGCGCAGACCGACATGGCGTTTAGGGGCGATGTGCTCGTGACCGGCAATTACCACGGCTTCAACATCTACCGCCTCACCGATGCGAAAGCGCCAACGCTGCTCAGCTCGGTGGTCTGTCCCGGGGGACAGGGCGATGTCTCGATCGTCGGCAATCTCCTGATCATGTCCGTGGAACAGACGCTCGGGCGGGTGGACTGCGGGCGTCAAGGCGTTGCGGACGAGGTGAGCAAGGAGCGCTTCCGTGGCCTGCGCATCTTCGATATCTCCGACCTCACCAGCCCACAGCAGGTCGGCCAGGTCCAGACCTGCCGCGGATCGCACACTCACTCGGTGGTGGCCGAGGACAAGGACCGCATCGTGGTGTACAACTCCGGCACCGCGGGGGTGCGCAAGGGAGAAGAGCTCGCCGGCTGCGTCGGCGAAGTGCCGGGCGACAGCCGCACCGCGCTTTTCCGGATCGACGTGATTGAAATCCCCAAGGCGGATCCATCGAAGGCCCGCATCGTCTCGAGCCCCGCGGTTTTCGCCGACGAAGCCACCGGACGCATCGCTGGGTTGTGGATGGGCGGCAATCACGGCGAAGGCACGCAGGTGACAAGCGAAACCGACCAGTGTCACGACATCACCGTCTTCCCAACCCGCAAGCTGGCCGCCGGCGCCTGCTCGGGCAACGGGATCATCTTCGACATCTCCGATCCGCTGAAGCCGAAGCGCCTCGACGTGGTGACTGACAAGGGTTTTGCCTATTGGCACTCGGCGACCTTCAACAATGACGGCACGAAGGTGATCTTCACCGATGAGTGGGGCGGGGGGTCGCGCCCGCGCTGCCGGTCCTACGATCCGCGCAATTGGGGCGCCGACGCGATCTACGACATCGTGGACAACAAGCTCATCTATCGCGGCACCTACAAACTGCCTGCGCCCCAGACCGAGAAGGAGAACTGCGTGGCCCACAACGGCTCGATCGTGCCGGTGCCGGGGCGCGACATCTTCGTGCAGGCCTGGTACCAGGGCGGCCTTTCCGTGATCGATTTCACGGACAGCACGAAACCGACGGAGATCGCTTTCTTCGACCGCGGGCCGATCAGCGACAAGGCCGACGTCCTGGGCGGCTACTGGTCCACCTACTGGTACAACGGCCGGATCTACGGCACCGAAATCGCGCGCGGCCTGGATGTGTTCGAACTCCTGCCCGGCAAGTTTCTGAGCGCCCACGAAATCGCCGCCGCGAAGGCGGCCACTCATGGCGGTGCTTTCAATCCCCAGCAGCAGTTTCCGATTCTCTGGCCCGATGCGCCGGTAGTGGCGCGCGCCTACATCGATCAGCTCCAGCGCGAGGGCCGCTTCACCGCCTCGCAGGTCGCGACACTTTCGGCCATGCTGGACAAGGCTCAGGCCAGGCTCGACGCCGGACGGAAGGACGCAGCGGTGGCCGCGGAATTGCGAACGCATGTCGGGCATCTGGCGGGCGCGGCCGCGGGCTCGCGCAGCGCGATGCTGGCGAAAGTGATGGAGGCCCTCGCGGCCAGGCTCAGCTGACCAGGCGCCAGTCAACCGTTGGCACGAGCCAGCCTTAAGCGGTCATGATTCGTCGTAGCTGAATACGCTGCTCGTCTGACCCTGGCGCTTGGCGGCATACATGGCCGAGTCCGCCCGGCCGATCAGTCCGTCAGGATCCTCACCGTGATCGGGATACACGCTGATGCCGACGCTGGCGGTGAGGCTGATGGCCTGCCCGCCGGCGAGAGTCGACGCATCAAGCGCCGCCGCCACCTTGTCCGCGACGAGAACCGCGTCGGTGACGTGAGCGATCTCCGAGAGAAGGATGAGGAACTCATCGCCGCCGTGGCGGCTGACCGTGTCCACCTCCCGCACCGAAGCGCGGAGGCAGTCGGCGGTAATCCTGAGCGCCTCGTCTCCGGCCCCGTGTCCCAGTGTGTCGTTGATGCT
>JANNJB010000276.1:0-3901 GCA_031405615.1 Vicinamibacteria bacterium
GCCTTGGAAGCGTCCCGAAGGCAAACGATTTCCCAGTGAGTCGGCCGTGAAGCCCGTGGCCGACTAGAATCACGGGCTTCCCATGATCCCTGTTCGCCTGTTCCCCTTCGAAGAAGTCTGGTCGGTCTACCTCGTCACCACGCTTCTGATCTGCGGTTTCCTCGCCCTCGACCTCGGCGTGCTTCACAAGAAGGCTCATCGGGTCGGCATGCGCGAAGCCACCACATTCGCGGTGATCTGGGTGGTGGTGGCCCTTCTCTACAACGTCGCTCTCTACTTCTGGTCGCTCTGGTTCCTCGGGAACCATCCTCCGGTGGGGATCAGCATCGAAGACGCCGCGAAGCGAACCGCCATGGAGTTTCTCGCGGGCTACGTGATCGAGTACTCGCTTTCCGTCGACAACATCTTCGTCTTCGTGGTGGTGCTCAACTACTTCGCGGTGCCCCCCGAATTCCGGCACCGGGTCCTCTACTTCGGGATCCTGGGCGCCCTCATCTTCCGCGCCCTGTTCATCGGCCTCGGCGCCATCATCCTGCAGTTCCAGTGGGTGGTGATCACTCTCGGTCTGTTCCTGATCTTCACCGGGTACAGGGTGATGACCGCGGACGACTCAAAGACGGTCGACCCCGACAAAAACTTCCTGATCCAGTGGCTCCGTCGCGTGATTCCGGTCACTCCGAAGATCCACGGACAGAACTTCTTCATTCGCGAGGACGGGGTCATGAAGGCGACACCCCTCTTCATCGCCCTGGCCTTCCTCGAACTCACCGACGTCGTTTTCGCCCTCGATTCGGTGCCCGCGGTTTTCGCCATCACCAACGAACCGCTCATCGTCTTCACCTCGAACATGTTCGCGATCCTCGGGCTGCGCAACCTCTACTTCCTCCTGGCCGAGGCCGTGGACCTGTTCCATCTCCTCAAGTACGGCCTGGGCATCGTCTTGATCTTCGTCGGTTTGAAGATGACGGTGCTGAACAAGATGTGGGATGGGCATTTCCCGATCTCGTTCTCACTGGCCTTCATCCTGACCGTGCTCGCCCTCGCCATCGGCGGGTCCCTGCTCTTTCCCAAGAAGCACGCCGAAAAGTAAGCCTCCTCGAAGAACGGATAAGTCTCATCATGGAAGAACGCACCCTCAGGGAAATTACGCCGCCGTCGGTGGATTTCTCGCAGTGGTACCTGGATGTCGTGCTCAAGGCCGAACTCGCTGACTACGGTCCGGTCAAGGGCTGCATGGTCATCCGCCCCTACGGCTACGCGATCTGGGAAAACCTCCAGGCCGAGACCGACCGGCGGATCAAGGCCCTCGGCCACAAGAATGCGTACTTCCCCCTCCTGATACCGAAGAGCTTCCTCCAGAAGGAGGCCGACCACGTGAAGGGCTTCGCTCCGGAGTGCGCCTGGGTCACGATCGGCGGCGGGGAAGAACTCGAGGAACCCCTCGCGATCCGTCCGACGTCTGAAGCGATGATCTGCTCGATGTACGCGAAGTGGGTGAAGTCCTGGCGCGACCTGCCGGTGTTGCTCAATCAGTGGTGCAACGTGCTTCGCTGGGAGAAAGTGACCCGGCCCTTCCTGCGCACCACGGAGTTTCTCTGGCAGGAAGGCCACACTCTTCACGCCACCGCGGATGAGGCTCAGAAGGAGACTCTTTCGATTCTGGAGATGTACCGGGAAGTCGCCGAGGACGTTCTCGCCATGCCCGTTCACTTCGGGCCGAAAAGCGAGTCCGAGAAGTTCGCGGGCGCTTCGATGACCTACGCGATTGAAGCCCTGATGGGCGACGGCAAGGCGCTGCAGGCCGGGACCTCGCACAACCTCGGCCAGCATTTCTCCAAGGCCTACGGGATCGAATTCGTCGACCAGAACCAGCAACTGGTGATGCCGTGGTCGACCTCGTGGGGCGTCTCCACTCGACTGATCGGCGGAATGATCATGACCCACGGCGACGACCGCGGCCTCGTGATTCCTCCGAAGGTGGCGCCGTACCAGGTGGTCATCGTTCCCATTCCGCCGCGCAAGGGCGACTGGAACGAAGCGGTCCTGCCCAAAGCGAGGGCGCTCGCCAAGGAACTTGCCGCCGCGGGCATCCGCGTCCACCTCGACGATCGTGACAACCACCAGATGGGCTTCAAGTACGCCGACTGGGAAATGCGGGGAGTTCCGATCCGCATGGAGCTTGGACCGAAGGACATCGAGAAGGACTCGTGCGTCCTCGTGCGTCGCGATACCCGCGAGAAGGAGTTCGTCCCCCTCGCCGGCCTGGCCGAGAGCGTCAAGACGCGACTCGACGCCATCCAGAAGAACCTCTTCGAGAGGGCGCGGAAGTTCCGCGAGGACAACACGTCGGAGCCCGCGAACTACGACGCCTTCAAGGAAGTCATGGCGGCCAAGCGTGGCTTCCTCATCGCCGGAATGTGCTCGAGTTCCGAGTGCGAAGCGAAGATCAAGGAAGAGACGAAAGCCACGGTCCGCTGCTTCCCGCTCCAGCGGGACGAGGCCCGCGCCTGTATTCGTTGCGGAACCGCCGGGAAAGTCGCCTACTTCGCCCAGGCGTACTGAGTCACCGGCTCACCGGCCCACCAGCGCTTTCGCCACGGCCACTCGTACAGGCTCGGGGAGCGACTTCAGGACCTTCGACCGCGCGGTGATCTTTTCACGCCGGGCGATGTCGAAGATCGCCCGTTCCGCCTCGGGCAAGCCGGCCGCCAGGCGGGCGAGAGGAATCAGGAACTCCTCGTCGCCGATCAGGCCCGAGGCTTCGCAGTAGAGGCGCGCCCGGGCCTTGTCGAGAGTCGAGAGGGAAAGCAGCAGGTCCTTGCGCGCCAGTCGGGAACCCGCTCGCGCCAGGACCAGGTGCGCTTCGCCTCGCTCGCGCGATACCGAGGCCCTTTCGTTCGGCCGGGGTGCGGGCAGGGCGCGGAGGATTTCGAGGGCACGAGAGTCCTCGCCCGAGGCGTCATGGCCCCGCGGCTCCTTTGGTCGGGCCGCATCCTGCGCGGTCTCGGCTTCAAGGCGCGCGAGACGCTGAAGGAGCGAGCGGGCGTCGGCGGTGTTGACTTCCGCGAGCGCTTCACCCAGAGCCTTGCGCGAGGCCGCGTCGAGCCCACCCAACTCCGCAGCGACGTGGGGAACGACCCGGGCGCCCATCGATTTGAGCCGGAGCGCGGCGCCGGCCCGTCGCCTCGGATCGACAAGCTCGCTCAGGAGCCTTCGGATCTCATTCCCTCGAGAGGCGACGATGGGCATGGTGCGCGGGCGCCCTCAGTCGCCCGACGTCGGTGCGTTGGGGTCACGGCGCTTTTTGCCGAATAGCGCCGCCACGAGCACGCCGAGGAGATAGAGCCCGATCATGGGCATGGCGAGAAGCGTCTGCGTCACCATGTCGGGCGTCGGCGTCACCACCGCGGCGACGATGAAGGACCCGAGCACCGCCCACTTGAAGTGTTTCAGAAGAAAAGTCGCGTTCACGAGGCCGATCCGCGCGAGCACGAAGATCACCACCGGCACCTGAAAGGCCTCCCGGAGGAGAAAATCCGCAAGGTCCGCGTGAAGAGCGTCCCCGTCACCTACAAGCGGGTGGACACTTGCGCCGCGGAGTTTGCGACGTCTACCGCCTATCTCTATTCGACCTACGAAGAGGAGTGCGAGGCGAATCCCACCAGCCGCAACAAGATCATGATTCTGGGCGGGGGGCCGAATCGCATCGGGCAGGGCATCGAGTTCGATTACTGCTGTGTGCATGCAGCGCTCGCGCTGCGCGAAGCAGGCTTCGAAACCATCATGGTCAACTGCAATCCGGAGACTGTTTCGACCGACTTCGACGTCTCCGACCGCCTGTACTTCGAGCCGCTGACTTTCGAAGACGTGATGGAGATCATCAACCGCGAGAAACCCCAGG
>JANNJB010000277.1:0-8844 GCA_031405615.1 Vicinamibacteria bacterium
CCCCGAGGCGATATGTGGGAAGTGGCTCTGTGGGAAGACGTGCTCACCGTGAATGGCACTGAGTGCTACTACACATATCAGGTGGACAACCAGGCCATCGCCATTCCCGAGAACATCGATGCGATCCGTGCGCTGTCCGGCATCGTCACGAACGGTCAGGAATCCATCCAGATGACAGATCAGGCTCTCGGCATCAAGCGTGACTTCATTGGCGCGCGCCCAACCTCTTGACCACCCAGGCCGCCGTGACGCGCAAGCTCTTCGCGCTGTCGCTTTCGATCGCCCTTGCGATGTCCGGGGTCGGCATCATCCTCCCGGTCGTGCCCTCTCACATCGAGCGCCTCGGGCTCGTCAACCCAACGACGGCGCAAGTGGCGTTGCACGTCAGCCTGCTCGCGGCTGGCTACGCGCTCATGTACCTGCTCTTTGCACCCCTTTGGGGCCGTCTCTCGGATTCGCTGGGCCGGCGGCCACTTCTGGTGATCGGGCTCACCGGATTCGCGCTCGGCCAGGCGCTCTGTGGCCTCGCTACCTCAATGGCGGCCGTTTACGCGATTCGGCTGGCGACCGGCATCGTCGCGGCGGCGATCATCCCCGCCGCCTTCGCTTTTGTGGCCGACACGACCAGCGAGGAGGATCGAACACGCGGCATGGCACAGTTGAGCGCGGCGGGCGGGATCGGGTTCGTGATCGGCCCGGCTCTCGGCGGGCTCCTCGGCGGCCTCGAGTTCCCCAGCAGCGGGCTCCCCGTCGCCGACTTCTCGCTGCCCTTCTTCGCCGCCTCGGGTTGCGCTCTGCTCGCGCTTTTCACCCTGCGCTGGCTCAAAGAGCCGGCGGTTCCCGCGACCGCACACCCTGCGGGCTCGGTGGCGTGGACCGACCTCGCCCGCCGGATCGGGCTGCCCTTGGCCGTGGCAATGGCCGGCCAGGTCGCGGTCGCTCTCTTCGAGACCACGTTCGCCCTTCACGCTCGCACCGACCTCGGCATGAGCCTCGTCGAGATCGGGACGGTGTTCATGATGTGTGGCCTGATGATGCTCGTGGTTCAGCTCGGCGCGGTCGCTAGCCTCGCCCGCCGCTTCGGCGAAGTGCATCTCGCTTCGGCGGCCCTCGCTCTCATGGGGCTGAGCCTGGCTCTTTTGGCCGCGACGCGCAGCACCGCCACCATCTTCGTGTTGGTCGCCATGTATGGAACCGGGATGGGGCTTCTCTCGCCGTCCGTGTCGGCGCTCGTGTCGAGGCGTGGCGGACCGCATGCGGGGGCCGCGCTGGGGCTCGAAAGCGGCGCCAAGAGCCTGGGGCAGATCGCCGGCCCACTCCTCGGCGGTGTTCTCTTCGGCTCCTCCGTGGCCGTGCCGTTCTGGATCGCGGGCGGACTGCTCCTCGGCCTCGCGCCGATCTTCGCCTGGAGCGGCGGACGGCCGCACGACCCCCCGAGCAGCCGCGCGGCGAAAGGCAAGCTCATGTTGGTGAAGCAGGAGGCGAGATGAACGTCGCCCCGCAGCCGGAGCGCTTGCGGGATGAAGATTCAGCTGCTCGCTTCACCTCAAAAGTCAGCGTCGCCCACCCGGGCACGAGATTAGCGAGGCATTAGTGTCTCGGGTGCTCCACCGCACCGACGACTCCTTCTCCTTCGCCCTAAGTTGGCTGCGTGGGACCGATGCCTGCTGGGACGGCTTCCGCAAGCTGTCCTCAACTTAATGGAGAAGGCCTGGACGGAAGCGAGCGCGCAGGTACTTCGAAAGGACTCCGCCATGAAAATTGTCAAACGCAACCCGGTGGCCAAAGGCGCCGCAAGGCCCGTCAACAGCGCGACCATGAAAGCGCTCGTCTATCACGGTCCTGGCAAACGAGCATGGGAGGACAAGCCGCGCCCCACAATCATGGATCCAGGCGATGCGATCGTCAGGGTGACCACATCGACGATTTGCGGGACCGACCTTCACATTCTGAAGGGAGACGTCCCGACGGTGACCGATGGGCGGATTCTCGGTCACGAGGGAATTGGCATCGTCGAGCAGGTCGGGACTGGCGTCTCGGAGTTTCAGGTCGGGGAGAAGGTCATCATTTCCTGCATCACGGCCTGCCTGAAGTGTGACTTCTGCAAGCGAGGCATGTATTCCCATTGTCGAAAAGGCGGCTGGATTCTGGGCAACACCACCGACGGAACCCAGGCCGAGTACGTGCGCATTCCCCATGCCGATGGGAGCCTCCACGCACTCCCGGAGGGCAGCGACGAAGAAGCCATGGTCATGCTCAGCGACATCCTGCCGACCAGTTTTGAGTGCGGGATCCTGAACGGCCAAGTGAAGCCCGGGGATACGGTGGCCATCGTGGGCGCGGGGCCGGTGGGGCTCGCCGCTCTGCTGACCGCGCAATTCTATTCGCCGGCCGCGATCTTCATGATCGACCTGGACGACAAGCGTCTCGCCGTCGCCAAGAAGTTGGGCGCAACCACACTAGTCAATAGCGCGGATGGAAGGGCCGCAGATCACGTAATCAAACTGACGGACGGCGCCGGGGTCGACGTGGCCATCGAGGCGGTTGGAGTTCCCGCCACCTTTGCGATCTGCGAAGCGATCGTGGCGGCGGGCGGACGCATCGCGAACGTGGGCGTCCACGGGAAGCCAGTGGAACTGCATCTGGAGAAACTCTGGGACCGAAATATTGCCATCACCACACGGCTGGTGGACACCGTCACCACACCGATGCTGCTGAAGGTCGTGCGCTCGGGCAAGCTGCAGCCGAAGCAGCTCGTGACGCATCGTTTCGCCATGAGCGACATCATGAAGGCCTACGACACGTTTGGTAACGCGGCCAAAGAGGGCGCGCTCAAAGTCATCCTTACGAGCGCGGCGCGCCCATGACTGCCACCATGCCGGCTCCCGAAGCGTAGACCGTAGGCCTCGCCATGTTGTACGAATTTCACCTTCCTCCCTGGGTTGCCTGGCGCGATGCCTCCAGCCGGGGCTGGTCGAATTCCGGTGATTGGAGCGCCGATTCGCCGACACCCGAAGACGGTGAACAGCATGACGATTCTGAACAGAAAGACACACATCCTGAAACACAGGTTCCAGGGGATCCGTCAAATTTGAGGCAAACGCAATGAAGAAGTGGGGAGTCGGGTGTGGGATCGTAGTCATCGTCGTGCTCGTGCTTGGGGGGCTGGCCGTCGTCTCTGGGTACAACAGCCTTGTCGGCCTCGATCAGGCCGTCCAGGCCCAGTGGGGACAGGTCGAAAACGTCTACCAGCGCCGAGCCGATCTCGTACCGAATCTCGTCGAGACTGTGAAGGGCGCCGCCGCGTTTGAGAAGGACACCTTCACCGCAGTAACCGAGGCGCGGTCGCGAGTCGGGCAGGTCCAAGGTTCCGGCCAGAGCGCCCCCACCGACCCCGCCGCCTTCGCGAAGTTTCAACAGGCCCAGGACGGTCTGTCCTCGGCTCTTTCCCGACTGATGGTTGTCGTGGAGAAATACCCCGACCTCAAGGCCACTGCGAACTTCCGCGACCTGCAGGCTCAGCTCGAGGGGACGGAGAATCGTGTGGCCGTCGAACGTATGCGATTCAACGAAACGGCTCAGGCCTTTAACACAAGGCGTCAGAGTTTTCCCACCATCCTGATCGCCGGCTTCTTTGGCGATCGCTTCAGAGAGAAGGTTTACTTCAAGGCGCAAGCGGGTGCTGAAACCGCGCCGAAAGTGAAGTTCTGAACGTGTGATACGTCCCCTCGCGAAGTCTCTCGCCCTCTTGCTCTTCGCGGGGCTGACGCTTGCGGTCGGGGAGGCACGCGCGGAGACGCCCCCGGCGCCGACGCGCTGGGTCACCGACTCGGCGGGCTTCCTGTCCGAAGGCGCCCGGCAGGAGTTCGACTCGCGGCTCGAGACCTACGAGCAGCAGGCCGGCCACCAGGTCCTCGTGTGGATCGGCCGCACTACCGGCATCGTCCCTCTCGAAGACTTCACGGTCCAGTCCTTCAAGGCCTGGAAGGTTGGCCGCAAAGGGCTCGATGACGGCCTCGTGCTCTTCGTGTTCGCGGACGACCGGAAGCTGCGGGTCGAGGTGGGCTACGGTCTGGAGGGGCAGGTGCCCGACGCCATAGTATCGAGGATCATCCAGGAGACCATCGTGCCTCGGGTCCAGGCGGGCGATCGCGACGGTGCGATCCGATCTGGCATTGCCGCGCTGATTTCGGCCATCGAAGGGAAAGACACGGCACCCGAGTCCGTCGCCATAGCCCCTGACCGCACGGTCCCCGAAGGAAGCGCCCGATCGCTGAGTCTGAAACAGATCGTCGTCCTCGGGCTGGGAATCATCGCTTTTCTGATCCTCTTCGCCACAAATCCCGCCCTCGCTGTGTATCTGCTCATAAGCGTCCTCTCGGGCGGGCGGGGCGGCGGGCGGGGCGGTGGGGGCTACGGCGGCGGCGGCGGTCGGTCGGGTGGCGGAGGGGCGTCGGGTTCATGGTGAGGGCAAGATGAGACTCGGATTCATGACGCGCACGGCGCTGCTGCGTGCGATCGACTGTACGCGGATTGAGGAAAGCATCCGTCAGGCGGAGCGGAGAACCTCCGGCGAGATCCGGGTGTCGGTGTCCCGGTTCTTCTGGGGAGACGTCCACCGAGTCGCGGACCACGCGTTTACCCGCCTCGGCATGAGAGCCACTCGCGACCGAAACGGAGTCCTCTTTTTCATTGTCCCGGCTCGCCGGCGCTTTGTCGTTCTCGGAGACGACGGAATCCACGCGAAGGTCGGTGAGGACTTCTGGGAGCGGGTTGCTGCCGCGGTTTCCGAGCACCTCCGGCGCGGCGAGTTCACCCTCGGCCTGGTTCGAGGCATCGAGACGGTGGGCGAGCAACTCGCCCGCCACTTCCCTTTCGACCCGGCGACCGACGCGGACGAACTCTCGAACGAGATCGACTTCGGGGCGAAGCCGTAGCACGGCTCCAGGCATCTCGACAGCTCAGATTAGAGAGACGTTAGCGCCTTGCGTGTTCCACCGCACCGACGACCCGTCCTCCTCCGCCTACGCTAGGTGCGGCGAAATCGAAACACTGGACCAGAACACTTCTGGTTCTCGCAGCAGGCCTGTCCTTTTCCGGAGAGCTCTCAAATTCCGGAGAGCTCTCAAAACAACGAACGAAGGAGACGCGATGAAAACGAGCGTCATCGAAGTGCACGACATGCTCTCGGTCTTGAGCGTCGACGAGGTCGAGAAGAGGATTGGCAAGGTGCCGGGCGTCGAAAGCGTTACGGTTAACCATGCGGCGGCAAACGCCACGGTGCGCTACGACGAAACCAGGCTCGAAGTCGGCGACATCAAGTCGGCCGTGCGTCAGCTTGGGTATGAGCCCGAGACGCCCGACACGAACCCTGCGGGCAAAGACCACGAAAACCACAAAGCGCCTGGCGCGCCACCCTCAACGCCTCCCGCCGCGCCGAAACCGTCGCCAGGGGCGCCAGCCGCATCGCCCCCGCCGAGTGTCCCTCCCGTCGCCCCCCCAAACGCCACTTCGACCCCGCCCCCGAGCCCCATGCCCATGGGCGACCAACCGAAATCCCCGGCCAAGGGTTAAGGCCATCCCAAGGAGAAAGCCATGACGACAGTATCGAATGTCGCACCCGGAACCGGATCGGGTTTGCCCAAGGCGTTGAGAACCGCGCAAGAGGCGATCAATCTTCCGGAAGTCCAGGAGATGCTCCGCCGGCTAGCTGAACACAACCTCGGCGTATTCATGCCCCACATGCATGGCGAGGGAAGTGGTGAACTGCAGCCGCTTCCTGACCACCTCATGCAGGTGGAATCTGGTTTGGAAGTGTCTTTCCAATCAACCGAAGGGCGGGCCAACCAGACGGATCGCTTTCTCCCGGTGGGATGGCTTTGGCGTGGCGGTGCGCCGGCGCCCGTCGCCGCTTGCGAGATGGTGTGGCAAGAAGGCCAGGGCAACACAGAGCGCCATCTCAAGCACAAACATAAGTGACTCTCGACGAAACCTAGGAAGTGTATTCGTGAGGCCGGCCAGGAAGATGCGATGAAGACGAGCGTCATCGAAGTACACGACATGCTGTCGGTATTGAGCGTGGACGAGCTGGAAAAGCGGATCGGCAAGGCGCCCGGCGTCAAGAGCGTTACCGTGAACTACGCGGCGGGAAGCGCCACCGTGCGCTATGACGAAACCCGACTCGAGATTGGCGACATCAAATCGGCCGTCCGGCGTAGCGGGTACGAGGCCGAGGCGCCTGGGCCTGCCCCTTCCACAGAAAACGATCCCAAAGCAACGCCTGACGGCAAAGCCCTCCCCGCCGCATCGGTTGTCGGAGGGTCGGAGGAGAAGGTCAAGGCTGCAGTGCCGCCGCCCGCGTCCGGCATGAAGGCCCCCTCGCTCCGCGAGAAACCGGAGGATCACACCGGCCACAAGGCAGATGCAATGTCGGCTGACAAGGCGCAAATGACCCAGGAGATGGGGCACGGAGCGGGAGGCGACATGGACGGGATGGTGCGCGACATGCGCAACCGCCTGGTCGTCACGTTCGTTCTGACCGTGCTGATCTATCTCTACGCGCCCATGTTCGTGAAGATGACGGGCATCACCCTCCCGGCCCCTTTCGGCCTTTCCAACGACGTCATGATGTTCCTGCTCGCCACTCCAGCCGTGTTCTACGGCGGCTGGGTCTTCTACATCGGCGCCTGGCGGGCGCTCCGAAAAGGCATCGCCAACATGGCGGTGCTGGTCTCGCTGTCAGTTCTGGCCGGCTACTCTTTCAGCGTGGGCGCGACCTTCTTCTTCAAGGCCGAAGTCTTCTACGAAGCGATCGCCATGCTGCTCGTCTTCATCCTGATCGGTCACTGGCTCGAGATGCGGGCCCGCTCGGGGGCGTCGAAAGCGGTCACCGCCCTCCTGAACCTGACGCCTCCCAAGGCCACCGTGATGCGCAATGGACAACCCGTCGAGGTGCCCACCGCTGAAGTGGTGATGAATGACGTCGTGCTGATCCGGCCAGGCGACAAGATTCCGGTGGACGGCGAAGTCACCGAGGGCGAATCCAATGTGGATGAGTCGATGATCACGGGCGAGAGCATGCCCGTCAGGAAAGCCGTGGGCGGCAACGTGACCGGCGCGACCATCAACAAGACCGGAACTTTTCAATTTCGCGCCACCAAGGTCGGCACGGACACCGCCCTCGCCCAGATCGTCAAGCTGGTGCAGACCGCACAGAACTCGAAGGCCCCATCGCAGCGGCTGGCCGACACCGCAGCGCAGGTGCTGACCATCTCGGCCATCGTCTTCGGCCTCGCCACCTTCGCGGTCTGGTACTGGGTCGCCGGATCGACGCCCGTCTTCGCTCTGCTGCTGGCCATCACCGTCGTGGTGATCGCCTGTCCCGACGCGCTCGGCCTCGCGACGCCCATGGCCATCATGGTCGCCAGCGGCAAAGGCGCTCAAAGCGGCATCCTTTTCAAGGATGCCACGGCGCTCGAAGAGGCGGGACGACTCCAGGCCATCATCTTCGACAAAACCGGCACTCTCACCCTCGGGAAACCGCAGGTGGTCGAGATCGTCGCCGATGAGACAACCGTCACTCCCCAGGAGTTACTCCGGCTCGTCGCCTCGCTCGAACAGTCGAGCGAACACCCGTTGGCGCAGGCCGTCATCGAGAAAGCGAAGGCGGACGCGGTGGCGCTCAGCGCACCATCCGGTTTCGAAGCGATCCCAGGGCAGGGCGCGCGCGCGACCGTCGACGGGCGCACTGTGCTCGCCGGCAATCGCAGGCTGATGGACGAGAACCGCATTGCCCTCGCCGCCTTGGACGAACGGGCGAAAGCACTCGAGGAGAAAGGCAACACCGTCATCTATTCCGCCTTCGATGGCGCAGCCAGTGGCCTCATCGCCATTGCCGACGCCATTCGCCCGAGCGCCAAACAAGCGATTGAGCAACTAGCGCTTCTGGGCATCGAGGTCGCGATGTTGACGGGCGACAATCAAGGCACCGCCAACATCGTCGCCAAAGAACTCGGCATCAAGACCGTTTTCGCCGAGGTCCAGCCGGGGCAGAAGGCGGACAAGGTGAAGGAGATGCAGGCGCGTGGGCTGCGCGTCGGGATGGTTGGCGACGGCATCAACGATGCGCCCGCGTTGGCTCAGGCCGAGGTCGGCATCGCCATCGGCGCGGGCGCTGACGTGGCGATGGAAGCCGCTGATGTGGTCCTGATGAAGAGCGACCCTTTCGACGTTATTGGCTCCGTCATGCTCAGCCGGGCAACCAGGCGCAAGATGCGCCAGAACCTGTGGTGGGCTGCCGGCTACAACGTCATCGCATTCCCGCTCGCCGCGGGCGTCCTCTATCCCTCCACCGGATGGCTGCTCAGTCCAGAAATCGCGGCTCTGTCGATGTCCGGGTCGACCCTGATCGTGGTCGGGAACGCGCTGCTTCTGAAGCGCGTGAAGATGGAACAGGCCAGTAGTGCCGAAACCAGCAAGCGGCGGCCTCCAGGCCCGACTCCCAAAGCACAAGCCGTCACAGCACCGTAACCAGAAAGGCTGTCTATGAATCACGCAAATGGATGGATGACCAACGGCTGGATGAACGGAGGGGCATGGATCATGCCGGTCATCGGTCTACTGATCGTGGTCTTGGTGGTCGTCTTGATCACGAAAGTGTCCAGCAACAAATCGTAGGCGACAAGTAAAAGGAAACATGTCATGAAGACCAAGAACAGAATCGCCCTCGCCATTCTCGCGCTCTCTCAGCCCCGGTGGACCCGGCCGGCGCGGATGATGTTGGTGATCCTCGCAACCGCATTCGCGGTCGCCGGCTGTCCCTCCAAACACCCGCATTGAGTCGAG
>JANNJB010000278.1:0-7553 GCA_031405615.1 Vicinamibacteria bacterium
CCTGGCAGTCGTGCTCGGCGCAAGCGTCGCCTCCGCCGCATCCCTCAGCATCGGGGCGCCAACGCTCGGTGCGGGGAGCGCTGAGGTGCGCACCTGCGATCCCGATGGCGTCACCCTCGACTACGCCGTCGCCTTCGATGACGCCCGAGGGTCGTACGTGATCGAAGCGGTGGTGGTCGGTGCGAAAACCGCCTGCTCCAGTCCCGCAGGAAAGGGTCCCCGGAGGGCCGCCCCGAGCACATGATGGGCGGGAGGAACCGGCATCTCTTCCTCCCGGCCGGGCAGGGCCGCTTCAGGCGCGGGCAACTTGGTTTTCGAGGAGGAGAAGAACATGGTGTTTCGATGGCGCCCTGGGCAGAGTGGTTACTGAAGCGTTCCGTTGAAGGACTGGGTCACCTCGACCGGCGCGGGCGAGGCGTGGTGGAGAATCATCCGCCAGCCGAGGTCGGTCTGACGGAAGACGTTGGTGGCCATGGTCACCGCCACGCCCACCTCGTCGTCGTGTTTCGCGGTGATGTTCTCGGCGCAATAGACAAGACCCAGCTCGCCGAGGCGCCAGGTCGCGATATCGGTGGGCGTCACTCTCATCCAGCCGGTGTTGCGGAAAACCTGATCCCAGGACTCGATGACGGCGTCGTAGCCGTTGATCGCCTCCCAGCCGGGGTGGATGCAGCGAACGCCTTCTCCCCGGAACCAGAGGTCTTTCATGCGCGCCAGATCGAAAGTTTCGAGCGACTCGTAAAACGACGAGTTGGCCCCCAGCAGCTCGGCCCGCGACTCGGGCGTTTCGGGCAATCCGTCGGTTTTGCTCACGTGGAGATTGTAGCCGCCGGCGCTTGAACACGAACCCTTCGGCGCTTTCGGTGGAAAGGGGTGAAAATAGAGGGCATGGAAGCGAGTTCCACACTGCAGCCAGGTCCCACGACGCCCGAGACGGTGGCCCATTCGATCGTAAGCGGCGATCGGGTCAGTGGAAACGAGGGCATCCGGAACGCGGTCTCACCCGCTACGGGCGCGCCCATCGGCTCGTTCTCCCTCCTCGACGCGACCCAGGCCGCGGAGAGTGTGGCGGCAGCGCTCGCCGCGTTCCCGGTCTGGTCCGCCACCAGCTTCGCGCAGCGCCGTGAGTGCCTGAACCGCGCGCGCGCGCTTCTGCTCACCGAGGCGGAGAGTCTGGCGAACCTCATCGCACGCGAGCAGGGCAAGCCGGTTGCCGAGGCGCATCTCGCCGAGATCCTTCCCGCGCTCGACCATCTCAAGCACGTCGCCGATCACGGCGAGGAAGCGCTCGCTCCTCAGGAAACCGAGCCCGCGGTTTTCCTGATCGGCCACAAGCGCGCGCGGATCGAGTTCGCGCCCATGGGACCCGTCCTCGTGATCACGCCGTGGAACTATCCGTTCTCGATCCCCATCACCGGAATCATCGCGGCGCTCATGGCGGGGAACACCGTGGTGCTGAAACCCGCTCCTGCCACGACGCTGATCGGGCTCGCCATCGGCGATCTCTTCACCCGCGCGGGTCTGCCCAGGGGTGTGCTCAACACCATCGCCTGCTCGGACGCGGTCGCGGCGGGCCTGGTGAGCGACCCGCGTTTCCGCAAGGTCCTCTTCACGGGAAGTGTCGCCACCGGCCGGAAGGTCATGGCGAGTGCTGCGGCCCAGGGAACGCCCGTGACTCTCGAACTGGGCGGCAAGGATCCGGCGATCGTGTGCCGGGACGCCGACCTCGAGCGCGCGTCGTCGGGGATCGTGTGGGCGGCATTCCTCAACGCCGGACAGACCTGCGCTTCCGTGGAACGTGTCTACGTGGACGAAGAAGTCGCGGATGCGTTCATCGCGAAGGTGATCGAGAAAACGAAGGCGATCAGACACGGCGATCCGCTCGACCCGAACAACGACATGGGCCCTCTGACCATGGAGCGCCAGCGCGCCATCGTGGTTGATCACGTCGAGGACGCCCGCAAAAAAGGCGCCCGGATCGAGACCGGCGGCGTCCGCCCGGAGGGCCCGGGCTATTTCTATCCGCCCACGGTTCTCACGAGCGTCGATCACACGATGACGATCATGCGCGACGAGACGTTCGGCCCGGTCCTGCCGATCATGCGCGTGAAGTCCCTCGACGAGGCGGTCCGCCTCGCCAACGACACTCCCTACGGCCTGACTGCGAGCGGCTGGACCACCAGCGAGGTCACCGCGGCCCGGCTCGAACGCGAGTTGGAGGCGGGTGTGGTCACGATCAACGATCACGTCTACACGTTCAGCGAACCGACTTCACCCTGGGGCGGGATCAAAGCCTCCGGCATCGGACGCACGCACGGCGCGATGGGTCTGCGCGAGATGACCCAGCCCAAGTACGTGGCCCGCGATATGTCGCGCGGCGGCGAGGTCTGGTGGTACCCGTACGGGCCGGAGTTCAAGTCGATGATGGCGGGCGCCCTGCGCTCGTTCCACCATCCCTTCGTGCTCGCGCGACTGTTCGCGTTGTCCAGGCTGTCATTCTCGAAGCGGTATCTCACCCGGGGCCGGATCCTGAGGGTCATCCCGGATATCTTCAAGCTGTTTTAGGAGCCTTGGATGGCCGAAGCCCAGCTGTCCGCCCCCAGGCGACGCACATGGTTCCACATCACCATCGGCGTCACCCTGCTGCTCGTGGCCGTCCTGCTCACGGTCGGCTGGCAGCTCATCGGCAGCGAACAGGCGGCCCTTCGGACCTCCCCGACCGCGCGCTATCTCGTCTACTTCTTCGGCCTCGTCCTCTTCCTTCTCCTGATCTCGGGCCTCGGCCTCATGTTCACGCTCCTCATCCGCGAGGTGCGCCTGAACGAACGCCAGTCGAATTTCGTGAGCGCCGTGACCCACGAACTCAAGACCCCCGTCTCTTCCCTGCGTCTTTATCTCGACACCCTGATGTTGCGCGCGGATACCCTGTCGATCGATCAGCGCGACGAGTTCTACAAGACCATGCGGGCCGACCTCGATCGCCTGAACGGCACGATCAACAACGTCCTCAACGCCGGTCTGTACGCCGACCGCGCGGTGGTGAATCCGCCGACCATCGACCTCGCGAAACTGGTCCAGCACGCGTGCGCTCTCACCCGCACGAGGAACCAGCTCGGCGAGCCGGCGGTCGCGTACGCCGGGCCCTCGAGCCTGCTGCTCAAGGGCGACTCCACCGCGCTCGAGACCGCGGTCCTGAACGTGCTCGACAACGCGGTGAAATACTCGACCGAACAGGTGGAGGTGAAAGTTCGACTGCGCGAGGAGGCCAACGGCTTCGCCCGTCTCTCGATCGAGGACCGGGGCGTGGGAATGAACCGGGCCCACCTGAGGTTCATCTTCAACCGGTTCTACCGGATCGGATCCGAGGCTCGAAGGTCCCGAACCGGAACCGGGCTCGGTCTCTTCATCGTCAAGTCCGTGGTGAAGGCGCACGGCGGGACGGTGCGCGCGGAAAGCGACGGAGAGGGCCGGGGAACCACCTTCGTCCTTCACCTTCCCGGCGTGGTGAAGGACGGACTCGCCGAACCTCGCGAGGAGATGGCGCATGCCTGAACAAAACGGGGCCGCGCGGATACTCGTGGTCGAGGACGAAGCGAGCCTGGCCCGGGGAATCGCTTTCAATCTCGAGGTCGAGGGTTATTCGGTCGACTGCATCGCGGACGGGCAGGAAGCGAGCGACCTGCTGAAGACGCCCGGCGGCCAGTCCACCCAGGGCCACGACCTGGTGCTCCTCGACGTGATGCTGCCAAACCTGGACGGATTCTCCGTGGTGCGCGCGGCGCGCCAGGCGGGAAACCGCACCCCCATCCTGATGCTCACCGCCAAAGGACTGCCCGAGGATGTCGTGGAGGGGCTCGAGGCGGGGGCCGACGACTATCTTCCCAAGCCTTTCGATCTCACCGTCCTGCTCGCCCGGGTCAAGAGCCTGCTGCGAAGACGCGAATGGACGAAGGGCGTGTCAACGCCCGGCGGGGGCACGGTCGTGACCATTGGCCCGAACCGCGTCGACTTCGCCAACTTCGAGGTGAGACGGGGCGATTCCCTGATCCGACTGACCCTGCTCGAAGCGGGTCTGCTCCGGCTTCTCTACGAAAAACGCGGCTCCGTGGTCACCAAGGCGGAGATCCTCGAGAAAGTCTGGAACCTGCATCCGGACACCGAAACCCGTGCGGTGGACAACTTCGTGGTCCGACTGCGCAAGTATCTCGAGGCCGACCCTTCGAATCCGACGATCCTCCTCACCGTGCGGGGCACCGGTTACCGCATGGAGGCCGAACCCGCCTGACGTTCAGACGCCGGCGAGTTTGACGGCGAGGCGCATGGCGGCAAGGAGACTGCCTTCCTCGGCCACGCCCTTGCCCGCGATGTCGAAACCGGTTCCGTGATCGACGGAGGTGCGGATGAAAGGCAGGCCGATGGTCACGTTCACCGCCTCACCGAAAGCGAGCAGCTTCACCGGGATGAGCCCCTGATCGTGGTAGCACGCAATCACCGCATCGAAGTCCCCGCGGGAAGCGCGCACGAAAAGCGTGTCGCCCGGAAAGGGACCCTCGATGTCGACGCCTCTTCCACGAAGCGCGGCCAGAGCGGGCGGGAAGACTTCCTGCTCCTCGATTCCGATGTGACCGTTTTCGCCGGCGTGCGGGTTGAGGCCGGCGATCGCGATTTTTCTCCTCGGGCCGGCGTCGAATCTGGGCAGCGCGCGATGCACGAGGTCCGCCACGCGGACGATCGCCGCCGCGGTCACGAGCTTCGGCACGTCCTTGAGCGGAGCGTGGATGGTGAGCAGAGCCACGCGGATCTTCCCGCCCACGAACATCATGGCCACATTGGGAGTGTGGGCCACGTGGGCCAGAAGTTCGGTGTGGCCGGGATAGTTGAAGCCGGCGATGTGCATCGCTTCCTTGTTGAGGGGTGCGGTGACGAGGCCGGCCAGCTTCTCCCGCATGGCGTCCTCGGCCGCCCGCATCACCGCGGCCGCGGCCTGCCGTCCCGCTTCCGCGTGCACGACCCCGGGATCCACTTCCCCGCCGCCCACATCAACGACCGAGGCGCCCGAAGTCTCGACCGGGGGAAGACCCATGCGCGACGCCGTGACCCTCAGGACCTCTTTCGATCCGTAGACCACCCATTCAGCCGCGGGAACATCGGGGTGAGCGAGGGCCTTCAGCACGATCTCCGGGCCGATGCCCGCCGGATCGCCCACGGTGAGAGCGAGGCGCGGGTGCTTCGACGCCATCAGCGCCTCGCCAAAGGTGGCAGAGCCGGCGCGTTCGCGGCGGCTTCGAGGACCCCCGCCACATTCGCGACGAAGAACTCCCTCACCTCGGTGTACGGCATCATGGCGACAAGCTGCGACCATTCGGCCGGCTCGTGCGGATGCCAGGGTTTGTCTCCGCCAAAGGGCCAGGTGCCCGCCCGAAAGCCCGCGGTGTGGGAGAGGATCTGGCGCAGTGTGATCGCGCTCGTCGGCCCGAACGGATTGTGGACGGCGGCAAGCTCAGGCACGTACTTGAGGATCGGATCGTCGAGGGATTCGAGGGCGGCGTCTTTCGGGGAAGGGGCGGTTTTCGCCTGCATGGAGGCCTCCGCGGATTCGGCGGATGATGCCGGCGTCGCGCACGGCGAGGCGAGCATCAGAACAGAAAAAAAAGACCCGCCGAAGCGGGTCTTGAGCCTCTTGGTCAAGAGACGTTACTTCTCGTACAGCGCAGCGATGAGGGCGCCGCGCGCGGTGGCGGTGACCGGGTCTGAAGCGACGCGGATCTCCGAGATGTCCACCGGGAACGGGCGCGACTTCATCGACTTCTCGAAGAGTTCCTTGAAGCCCTTGGGCTTGGCGGTTCCGCCCGCGATCACGATGGGCAGCGGACGATGGGCGCGCGGCAGCTTGTCGGCCTTGGCCACCGCCTTGCGGATGGAATCGACAAGCGACTCGACGAGGTCCTCGTAGTAGATGTGCAGCGCCTTCTCGAGTTTGTCCACCGGCGGTTTGGTGAGGTCGAGCTTCTCTTCCTTGATCGTCTTGATCCGCGTCGAGGGTTCATTCACGACCGAGCCGACCGAGTTGTCGATGTAGTCGCCGCCCTTGGAGATGCCGAAGAGGAGCGAGGGAATCGAGAGGTAGGCGAGCGCCACGTTGCACATGCCGCCGCCGCAGGAGATGCCGATGCCGGTGAAGTTCTGATCCTCGAGTTCCGAGAAGATGACCGCGAGGCCTTCGTTGATGGCCACCGCCCGGTAGCCCAGGGTCTCGAAGAAGCGGCGGAGGCTGGCCTCGTGATAGACGAGTTCCGCTTCGCGGCCTTCGGACGCCGCGGGCACCGAGAACGAGAGCACTTCGCCCTGGGTCTTCGCTTTCGGGATCAGACTCCGCATGATCGACTCGAGGACCACGGTTCCCATGCGCTCCTTGGGGTTCAAGAGCCCGTCGGCCATCGGCCGGCGGGTTTCGACGTTGAACATGTTCGCGAAACGCTCGGTGGCGCCGCCATAGATCACGAGCTCATCGCCGTCCCGGAAGTACGGAATCTCGTTCTGGCCGAGAATGGTTTCCGTGAACCGCGAGAAAGGCACCGGGATGAAGGCATTGAGCTGCATCGAGGTCTCGGTGCCCTTCGTGCGGCGCCGCGCGGCCACGATCTTGCTCGTGCCCACGTCGACTCCAAGGGGCATGCCGCGCGAGGCATCCTCGGCGCCGGCGGCCTCCGAGCCTTCCTGCACCTTCCACAAGTGATCTTTTCGCTCGTCCATGAGATTCAATTGACTCCAGGTCCTGCCGAGGCAGGTGCTTTGGGGGCCTCGCCTTTTTGGGCTTGGCTTTGGGCTTGGCTTTGTTCTTCGAACCAGAGATCGAAACGTCGCGTCATGGAGAGCCGAAGTTCGTCCGCCGATTGCCCGGCGGAAAGAGCTTCCTTCTCCAGTTTCGCTTCCGCTTTGAGGACGCCCGGCCACGGCGCGCCGATCGCCTTCTTCAGGTCGCCATCATAGCCGAACCCAAACAGCCTGACACTCGCGGGTTCGACTTCGTAGGCGTCGGGAAGACCGAACGTGCGGAAAGGAAAGTTCTTCGCCCAGTCCACGTGATGCCCGATCTTCCGGGTCTTCGGATTGACGCTGACGATCCCGTGGGCAACACACAGTTTGGGATCGAGGTTGTAACGCCGGACGAGGTGTTCGGTCAGCAGGCGGCCCGCCTGGAGCTGGGCCTCGGTGATCGGCAAGGGACCCGAGGGCGCGAAACGCGACTCGAACGACACGCCGAAAAAGGCGTGATTGAGGTTCATGAAGACCTTGCCGTCGCTCGCCCACACCGAGTTTCCGGCGTGGTTCGCGCGCGAGTCGTCGTTCAGGATCTGGTAGACGCGGCCAAAACGGTCGATGAGGTAGTGGTAGAACTCGTGCCGCCGGATGTAGTTCACGAGGTTCTTGGAGCTTCGCAGCAGCGAAGCGTTGTTCTCGGGTTCGAGGGACTGGATGTCGCTTTCGGTCGTGTGGAAAACGATGCCCACCGGTTCGGTGGCCGGAGGCAGGGCGGTTCCCGTCGCCTCGTT
>JANNJB010000279.1:0-5984 GCA_031405615.1 Vicinamibacteria bacterium
GGCCTGAGCCTCGAACTGCTCGACTGGCACACCCGCGCGGTGAGCAGCGGCAAGGACGCGCTGGCGGAGGTGACGGTGCGTGTGCGGCATCGCGACCAGGAGACGGTGGGTCAGGCCGCGAGCACCGACTCGATCGAGGCGTCGCTCAAGGCGTATCTCTCCGCCATCGGCGCGGCCGAGCGCGCCATAGAGGTGGCGGCATGAGCGCGCCCCGCACGCTTCTCGACAAGGTCTGGGACGCGCACATCGTGAGCCCGGCCACCGAGTCCACACCCGCCACGATCTACGTGGACTTCCACCTGATTCATGAAGTCACTTCGCCCCAGGCCTTCTCACTCCTGCGCGAGCGCGGTCTCAAGGTGCGGCGTCCGGATCGCACCCTCGCGACCATGGATCACGCCACGCCGACGGACTTCGAGCGCCGCGGCGACACGATCGTCATCAAGGACAAGGATGCCGCCGCCCAGATCCACGCCCTCGAGGAGAACTGCGGCGAGGCCGGGATCACGCTCTACGGCCTCGACAGCGATCGCCAGGGAATCGTCCACGTGATCGGGCCCGAACTTGGGCTCACTCATCCCGGCCGCACCATCGTCTGCGGCGATTCGCATACCAGCACTCATGGCGCCTTCGGCGCGCTCGCCTTCGGCATCGGCACGAGCGAGGTTGGGCATGTGCTCGCCACCCAGTGCCTGCTCCTCGAGAAGCCGAAGCGGATGTCGGTTACCTTCCACGGTCCGCTGCCTCGAGGCGTCACCGCCAAAGACTTGATTCTCGGCCTGATCGCGAAGATCGGCGCGGGCGGCGCCGTGGGGCACGTCATCGAGTATCGGGGTACCACCATCGCCTCTTTGTCCATGGAAGAGCGGATGACCCTGTGCAACATGGCGGTCGAAGCCGGGGGCCGCACCGGAATCATCGCGCCCGACGAGACGACGTTCGCGTACCTGAAGGGCCGGCCGTTCGCGCCTCAAGGCGCTGCCTGGGAAGCGGCGGTCGGACGCTGGCGCGGGTTGCGAACCGAGGAAGGCGCCGAATTCGATCGCGAAGTGACGTTCGATGTGTCGACCCTCGAGCCGATGGTCACCTATGGCACGAGCCCCGGCATGGGCGTCCCGATCAGCGGCGTTGTTCCCGAACCGGACGGCGATGAATCCGCGGCGAAGGCGTTGCGCTACATGAACCTCACGCCCGGCGAACCCCTCCGCGGGCGTCCCGTCGATGTCGTCTTCATCGGCAGCTGCACGAACGCGCGCATCTCCGACCTCCGTCTGGCCGCCAGCGTCTTCAAGGGCCGGCGGGTCGCCACCGGTGTGAAAGCGCTGGTGGTCCCGGGTTCGCAGGCGGTGAAGAAGCAGGCCGAGGCTGAGGGTCTCGATCGGATCTTCAAGGACGCAGGCGTCGAGTGGCGGGAGGCCGGGTGCTCGATGTGCCTCGCCATGAACGGCGACCGGCTGCAACCCGGCCAGTACGCGATCAGCACGAGCAACCGCAATTTCGAGGGACGGCAGGGGCCGGGAGGACGCACCTTCCTGGCCAGCCCGCTCACCGCCGCCGCCTCCGCCATCCATGGCCGCATCAGCGACGCCAGGGAGTTCATGGCATGAAACCGCTTCGACGCATCGAATCCACGTTCGTGGTTCTCCCCGCCGAGAACATCGATACCGACCAGATCTGCCCCGCGCGTTTCCTGACCACGACCTCGCGCGACGGTTTCGCGCAGGCCCTGTTCGCGGATTGGCGCTGCGATCAAAACGGCGCGCCGCGTCCCGAGTTCCCGCTCAATCGGCCCGGAGCGAAGGACGCGCGCATCCTGGTCACCGGCCGGAACTTCGGCTGCGGTTCCTCGCGTGAACACGCGGTGTGGGCGCTGCGAGAGAACGGTGTTGAGGCCGTGATCGCCACCTCCGTCGCGGACATCTTCAAGCGCAACGCGCTCAAGAACCGCGTGCTGCCGATCGTGATCGACGAGGCGAGTCACGTCTCGCTCGGCGGGAGTGTGGGCGCCTCGATCCTGGTCGATCTCGAACAACTTCTGGTGGCCTGGCCCGGAGGCGAGGCCAAGTTTGCGATCGAGCCCTTTGCGCGGCTTTGCCTGCTCCAGGGTGTGGATGAACTGGGGTACCTGCTCGAGCAGGAGGCCGCGATCCGCGCGTTCGAGGAGAGGGCCTAGCGGCGTCACGCGTCATAATCGGAGGTGACGCGACCGATGAGAGACCCCGCCCGCCCGCCGATGACCCTGAAGGACATCCGCCTTCTCATCGACAGGTCGGTCAATGCGTGGGTCGACGACTACGCGCCGAGCATGGGCGCCGCCATCGCCTTCTACACGCTCTTCTCGGTGGCGCCTCTTTTCATCCTTCTGATCGCCCTCGCGGGTTTCGTCTTTGGTGAGGCCGCGGCGCAAGGGGCCATCGTCGTCGAACTTCAGGGCCGCATCGGGCGCGAAGGCGCCGCCGTAGTTGAAAGCCTCATCAAGAGCGTCAGCAAACCCGCTCAGGGCGTCATCGCGACCCTGGTCTCGATCCTCACTCTGCTCCTCGGCGCCTCCAGCGTGTTCGGCGAACTCCAGAGCGCGCTCAACCGGATCTGGCGCGTGCCCGACCCCGCGACCGGAGGGATCCTCCGCAACTTCCTTCACGGCCGCCTTCTCTCCTTCGGCATGGTTATTGGCCTGGGCTTCCTGCTTCTTCTCTCCCTCGCCTTCTCGACCTTCCTCTCGGTGGTGGGCGAATGGTCGAACCGATGGTTCTCGGGCTGGCAGTTCGTGCTTCAGGCCGCGAACTTTCTCATCTCGTTTCTCCTCAACGCGGTCATCTTCGCGATGATCTACAAGGTGATGCCGCGCGCGCGCATCGCCTGGCGCGATGTCGGAATTGGAGCCACGGTCACCGCACTCCTTTTCGAGACGAGCAAACTCCTCATCGGGCTCTACCTCGGCAGCCGCGCGGTCGGCTCCGGTTTCGGAGCCGCGGGTTCTCTCGTGGTCTTCCTGACCTGGGTCTATCTCTCCGCGCAGATCTTCCTGCTCGGCGCCGAGTTCACCTGGGTCTATTCGCATCAGCGCGGCTCGCGCGCCGAACGGTTCGAGACGAAGATCGTGCCGCTGGTGCCCAGTCGCTCGGGTGACTCGACCGCGGAAGAGAAAGAAGAACAGATCCTCCGGCCGCGCACTTCGTATCCCTTGACCGAGAAAGCCGCGGCGGGACTCTTGCGCGGGGCTTCGGGCGCCACTCGCTTCATCAAGCGCAAGCCCCTCGTCAGTCTGGCGATCGTGGCGGTGGCGGGTACGATCGGCGCGTTGCTTGTGAAGGCGTCGGGGCCTCCGATCCGCCGTCTCGACAAGGACGATCCCGGCCTCCCGGACTGACAAAACAAAAGGCAATTTGTGCCTGGCTGTGGGTGTTTAGCCACAGTCCGTCAGCCCTGCCATCGCGAGTAACTTCACTGGAATTAGTGGCTTTGGCAAACACCGGCCAGGTGGCCCGCTCCTTGCTCAGGAATCGCGGGAATGCAGTCAACTCTCCGGTCGTTACCCGCCGCGGCGTTCTTCGCGGCTTCGCTTCTACTCGCGTTCCACGCCGATGCCTCACGTGCCTCGGTCCTGGGCGTCGCAAGCAGGATCCCTGTCGTCTCGCCGCCTGAGCCGAAGCCTGCAGCCGTGCGGACCCGCTCGCACGGCATCGACGAGCAGATCACGATCGCGGCGACTCAACACGGCGTCAGTCGAGAACTGATCCGCGCGGTGATCGAGATCGAGTCCCGCTTCGACCCGTTCGCCATCTCGGCCCGCGGCGCTTGTGGCCTGATGCAGATCATGCCCGCCACCGCGCAGCGCTTCGGCGTGGTCGACTGTCACGATGTCCGACAGAACATCCACGCGGGAACGCGGCTCTTGAAGGCGCTTCTCACCCGTTACGACGGCGACGTCTCGCTCGCCATGGCCGCCTACAACGCGGGCGAGGGTGCGGTCGCCCGTCATGGCGGGATTCCGCCCTACCGGCAGACGCGCGCTTACGTGCGTAACGTCGAGCGGCTCCTCGCCGCCGAGTAGCCCACCTGGCCCTCGCGGGGTCGTTATCTCACGACGGCTTGGCCGCGCCCTGGTCAAGTAAACTCCCGTGCTTCGTTGGGGCAAAGGCGCCTTTTCGGCGAACGCGGTGCGGCGTTTGTATCCGGCCCTTCGCCACCACGCGTTATGGAAGCCCCCAAGCCCTCGATCACCGCGGAGACGCCGCCCGAACTCTCGATCGTTCTCCCCGCGTTCAACGAGGAGGGCAACATCGCGCGCGCGGTCCGGGATGCTTTCGCGGGGGCGGCGAAGATCCCCATGACCTGCGAAGTCGTGGTGGTGAACGACGGAAGCCGGGATGCCACCGCGAGGATCCTCGGCGAACTGAAGGGAGAGTTCCGATCGAGGCTTCGCGTCGTGGATCACCCGGTGAACCTCGGGTACGGCGTCGCCTTGCGCGACGGCTTCCACGCCACCCGCGGCCGCCTGGTCTTTTACACCGACTCCGATAATCAGTTCGATCTCGGTGAACTCAAGGACGTAACCCCGCTCATGGCGGAGAACGACGTGGTCCTCGGGTATCGGATCTTTCGGCAGGACCCCTGGCTTCGCAGGTTCGTGTCGGGCGGGTTCAACCGGCTTTCCTCCCTTGCCTTCGGCATGTCGGTGCGGGATCTCAATTGCTCCTTCAAGCTGTTCAAGGGCGACGTGATCCGCGGGCTGCCGCTGGACACGCCGGACTTCTTCATCGACACCGAACTGGTCGCCCGGATTCACCGCGGCGGTTATCGCTACGTTCAGAAGGGCGTGCGGCACTATCCGCGCACCGCGGGACGGTCCACCGTCCGTCCGAGCGACGTCCCGCGAACCCTCGTCTCCCTCGCGCGCATGTGGTTCCGTCTTCGGCGCGAACCGAACAAGCGCGAAGCGGCCAGCGGTTCGCCTGCTTGAAGGCGCGGCTTTTCGCCGCCGCGCTTGTTCTTCTGGGCGCGGCCTTTCAGTTCCCGGGCTCCATGAAGCTTGGCGCGGCCGATGCGTTGATCTCGGCGGTCACCTATCCCGATTTCTTCCCGCCCGAGAACGGACTTCGCTGGAGCGCTGCGCGCAGCGCCATCGTCTTCCCCGAGCCCGGCCCCGGCATCCCGGTTCGGGTCGAGTTGCTTCTCTCCGGCTGGCGTCCACCGGGTATCGAAGCGCCCCGCGTGGTTGTGACCGTGGGGGGGCGAAGCGTGACCGCGCAGCCGGGCCCCGGCGCCGAAGTGGTCTCGCTCGAAACCACAACTTCGGGATGGTGGCGTTCGGACCTCGAGGTCGAAGTGCGGTCGGACACGTTCGATCCGGGCCAGGGCGATTCGAGACGGCTCGGCGTTCGTGTCGAGGAGGCGCGCCTCGTGCCGTTGTCGCGCGGACTTCGTTTGCCTCCTCTGGGAGCGCTCCTGGGTACGGCCGTCTCGGGACTCCTGATCGTCTTCATCCTCGGCCAGGCGGGCTCGACAAACCTCGTGGCCGGCCGCGTCGGCCTGGGCTTCGTGATCCTCATGGCCTCGGGGTTCGCGTTTGCGCGCCCGTGGGCCGGGCTTTGGTGGGCTCCGCTGACCCTTTGTCTCATCGTGCTTGCCGGCCTCGCTCGCGTTGCGCCCGGCATGTCGAAGTGTGTTGGGTCGATCCTCGCCTCGTCCGTTCGCGCCCTCCTCACCGGCCTCGATCGCATGAATGATCCCCACGTCGCCACGCTCATGGTGTCCGGCGTTGTTCTCCTGTGTGTCGCCTATCGGATGCCGTCACGTATCGACATCGACCTCGGCTCCGGTCGCGAAATCGCGGTCGAGCGCGACTTCGGCTCCTTTGTCGGGCGGGCCGGCGTGACCGCGAGATGGGCTCCGAGAGGCGCACGTCTCGACCTTTCCGATTTCGGCGGAGGCGCCCCCTGGAAGATCGAGGTGGTGGCGGCGGTGGACGGGGCCTCTCGCGA
>JANNJB010000280.1:0-2445 GCA_031405615.1 Vicinamibacteria bacterium
TTCTGGGCGACGCCAATGACCGTAAAGACCGACTGGTTGATCTGGACTTCCCGGCCCACCACCTGCTGCGCGCCGAAGAGGTCCTGGGCCAGTTCCTCGCCGAGGAAGATCACGCGCCGCTTCTGCCGAATGTCTTCTTCATTAATGAAGCGGCCGCCCGGCTGGGGGACATGGTTGCGGATCCAGCCGAACGACGGGTCGACGCCACGGACCCGGGCATTGACGGTCTTGGCGCCCACGGTGAGCCCGCGGCGCCGGGCGTACTCGCGCGACACCGCGGCGAGAGACGGGATGCGCGCGACCAGCATCTGGCCATCCTCGTCCTGGAACTGGATGCTCCGGCCCGAGCCCAGACCGGCGTAGGCCTTGGTGGTCGAGCCCGGCCACAACACGCCGATGTTTTCGCCCATCCCGCGCGTGCCCTTGTGAAAGGCGAGCTTCATGCCTTCGCCGAAGGAAAGCAGCATCACGATCGAGAGCGTTCCCCACGCGATTGCCACCACGGTCAGGAGCATTCGCTTCCGGTTGTGGCCGGCATCCTGGCGGAAGAGGCTCCAGACCAGAGTGAGTTCGGACTTGATGATCGAGAACATGGCGTGTCGTCAGCCCAGCTTCAAGGCGACCACGGGGTCGAGCATCGAGGCGCGGCGCGCGGGGAAATAGCCGGCGAGGAAACCGATGAGGCCGAGCAGAGCGCTCGTCGAAAGGAGAACGAGGGGCGACGCCTTGGGCGTTCCGACGTATTCATCCAAGCCCGCGTAGGGAAAGACCGCCATCACGCCGATCGTGATCAGGAAACCCAGCACCCCGCCAATCGCTGTGATGGTGAGGGTCTCGAGCAGGAACTGGGTCTGGATGAACCGTGGCTTCGCCCCGATCGCGAGCTTGATCCCGATTTCCTTCATGCGCTCTTCGAGCACGACATACATGATGTTCGAGACGCCGATGCCGCCCACGATGAGCGTGAAGGAACCCACAATCGCGAGGAAACCGCGGAAGATGCCGAAGAAGATGGCGAAGAACTTGGCGCCCTCGGTGGTGTCCCACATCGAGATCGCTTCCTTGTCCTTGGGATCGAACTTGTGGCGGCGGGCCAGCGTTTCGTACACCTTCGTGGTGACAACGGGCGTCTGCGCGGCCGGCTTCGCCTGGAAGATCAGGTTCTCGTAGTAGCGCTCGGTGAAGAGGCCCCGGTACGAACTCTCGGGAATGAACGCCTTGTCCTCGTCGCGGCCGCCGTAGCTCGAGTCCTGGGCCTTCTTCTGAAGCACGCCCACCACGAGGAAGGGCGTGTTGTCGATCATGATGGTCTGGCCGACCGCCTCCCCCTCGCCAAACAGGTCGGTCTTCAGCTTGTCTCCGATGAAGACCACGCGGCGGCGGCGGTCTATGTCGAGGTCGTTGATGTAGCGGCCCCCCGCGGCGGGAATGACATTCCGCATCACCGCGAAGATGGGACTGTTCGCCGACATGTCGGGAGTGAGACGAACCTTTTCCCTCTTGAAGGCGGCATTCTGGCGCGAGAACTCCCCCGAGAAGCTGGCCTCGGGGATCTCGCGGCGCAGGGCCTGTATGTCGTCCTCGCTCACCCGGATCCGCCGGCCCTTGCCGAGCCCTTGATAGGGGAGGGAGGTTCGCGACGGCCAGGCGATCACTATGTTCTCGCCGAGGCCAAGCTGCTGCTGCTGGATCTTCCGCTGAAGCCCCTCTCCGAACGCGACCAGAAGCGCCACGGAGACCGTGCCCCAGGTGATGCCGAGGACGGTGAGGGCCGTCCGCATCTTCTGGTGGCGCACGTCGTGCGCCATCTGCTTCAGGAAGGAAAGCGAGTTCATGGGCTGGTCTTCCTGGGGACTACTCGATCTTCTTGGGCGGACGCTCGACCACCATGTCCTTGTCCTTGAGGCCGTCGGTGACTTCCACGTTCATGCCGTCGGACAGGCCGTACTTGATCACCTTCTTCACCGGCTCCTTGCCGAGTTCGCCTGGAACCTCGACCGTGGCCTTGCCGCCTTCGAACTTCACGAGGCGCTCGGGAACGAGGAGAACGTCTTTCTTCTCCTTCACCACGATGTCGGCGTTGGCGGAGTAGCCCGCGCGGAGGATCACGCCCTTGGCAGCAGTGATGTCGATCTCGACATCGAACAGGGTGGCGCCCTCGGAGGTCTTCGACTTGGGCGAGATCTTCGACAACTTCCCTTCGATCAGGGCCTCGGGCAGCGCGCCGATCTTGATCTTCGCGGGGAGACCTTCGACGAGTTTGCCCACATCGATCTCATCGACCGTGCCTTTGAAGAGAAGCGTCTTCATGTCGGCCATCACAGCGAGGGCGGTGCCGGCCTGGAAAGACGTGAGGGGCACCACCGGGTCGCCTTCGTGGACCGCGAGTTCGAGGACGGTGCCGCTCACCGGGGCGCGGATGACCGACTCGACGTTGAGCCGAGG
>JANNJB010000281.1:0-1869 GCA_031405615.1 Vicinamibacteria bacterium
CCTCGAGGTCGATCGTCCGAAGCAGGCGGCGGTGATCGAGCGCCCACTCGGGATGGCGGGCGATCATCTGCCCCTCGAGTTTGAACTGCATCACCGCGGCCGCCTTCTGCATCCGCGCCATCACCACGGTCTCGCGCAAACCCTTGCCATGCGGCAGGAAGCACTCGGCGGGGTCGTCGGCGTAGACCGTCCGCACCAGCTTTTCGAGCGGCTGAATGGTGATGCCGTAGCCCTCTTCGAGCTGGGAGAGGCGGCGATAACGCGTGGAGATGCGAAGGACGTGGGCGATAAGAGCGTCGTGGCCAAGCGCGGCGCCGAGCCAGGCGACATCGTGATTGCCCCACGTGATCGCCACGTGCGGCTGCTGGCGCAGGTATTCGATCACCCGGTCGCTGCGCGGTCCGCGGTCGACGCAGTCGCCGGCCACGATCAGCTCGCTCACCGCGAGGTTCCGGACCACGCGCACGACGAGGCGGACGAAATTCGCCTCGCCCTGCTTCTCGATCAGGGGTTCTACGATGGCCGCGATGTAGGCGGGTCCGCGTTCCGAGAACGCCTCGTGAAGCATCTCGCGAAGGATGTTCGCGTAACCGGGCGGAAGCACATCCTCAACCCTCTGCAGGCTGGTCCGGCCGGCGAGGACGCGAAGAACCGAGAGCAGGTCATTGAGGACACGGAAGACGAAGGCGGTCCGCTGTTCGACGGTGAGACCGGGCAGGCGTCGCTCGAGCGTCTCGGCGGGATAGAAGAGAAGCGAGAGCAGTTCGTCCCGCTCGCCGCGGGAGCGGTCGCCGAAGACACGATCGACCAGCGGCCGCAAGGTTCCCGAGGCGTTGTTGATGATGTGGCGAAGCTTCACGTCCTCGCCATGGACGTCGCTCAGGACATGGATCGAACCTTTGGGGAGGGTCAGTTCCGCAGTGAGGCGCGCGATCTCGGCGGTGGCGCCGTCCTCGTCATGGAACCGCTTCGAAAGCAGACGAAGAACCGCAAGTTCCGACTCGGAGAACGTGACCGGCCGCGTGTCCATGACGGCGGGGACGTTAACACCGGCCGCTCGGGGTTTCGTTGCGTGCCGTGCCGGAACGCTCGGACCGACGACGCCCCGCATTTCCGGGCACGCGCAGCGTGCCCCTACATCTACAGGGCGCCGGGACGACCGAACAGAAAACCCTGCATCAAATCGCAGTCGAGCGCGGCCAGGGCATCGCGCTCGCCTTCGGTCTCGACGCCCTCGACAACGCAGCCGATTCCAAGCTGGCGGGTCAGGGCGACGAGCGACCCCACGATCTTCCGCTTCACCGGTTGCGTGTCGACATCCCGGATGAGCGCCTGATCGATCTTCACGAACTGGGGGTCCATCAGGGCCAGCGTGGAAAGGCCCGCGTAGCCGCCGCCGAGATCGTCGATCGCGAAGCGATAACCCTTCTCCCGAAGGGCCGAGGACCGCTCGCGTACCTCGGGAAGTTCGCTGATGGGGGCTCGCTCGGTTACTTCGAGGACCACGCGGTGGGCGAACTGCGACAGGGCATCCTCGTCGGCGCTGATCGGACCCATCAGTTCCTCGACATCAACGTTCACGAAGAGGGTCAGGCTGGCGTTGCGCCGGAGGGCCTCGGCCGCGCGGGTGTGCACGACGGCGCCAAGTTCCCCCACGCGTCCCACGGCCACCGCGAGTGCTATGAGTTCGCGAGGGTCGGACACCTGCGCTTCCTGGTTCCGGGCGAGCGCTTCGAACGCAAAGGGCGGAGCGTCCGGGTCCGACAAGGACACGATGGGCTGGAAGGCCAGCCAGAGGGAATCGAGGGCGCGCTCGAAGAGAACTCGCTGGTCTCTGGCCCCGAGAGATTTCCACGGACCCGGCGGCCC
>JANNJB010000282.1:0-20378 GCA_031405615.1 Vicinamibacteria bacterium
GGTCCGTACGAAGAGGCCACGCTTTTCTTCTATGTCGACGAGTACATCAAAGACGCACCGAAAGACCTGCTCGCGGTGCTCGGCGCCTCGGCGCAGCGCACGACGGTGGGCAGCAGGTACGTCGAACCTTCGAAGACCACGAGACGTTTTCCGGGTCGAACCATCGCGGTGACATCCTCGGCCCCGCCTTCGGCGAGGCCGCTGTCCACCGCCCCCGAGAAGTACTCGGCCGCGCGTGTGTTGGCGAAGGGCGCCAGCTGCGCCTGGGGATCGTCCTCGAGTCGCGGGACGATCTGCGCGAGCCGTTCCGCGATTGCTTTGGAGATCTCCTTCGCGTGCGACGTCACCCAGACTCCCGAGGCGTTCACGCAGGATCGGCCGGAGTTCTCGGCGATGGAGGCCACGATGGTGTCGATGTGTTTCTCGAAGTCGGCGCTCGCATCGGGACCGAGGACCACCTTGCTGTAGCCGGGTCCGTGGACCTCGATACGAGAATCGGTCAACCACTTGGAGGTGGATCCGGTGTCGCCGAAAACCATCCCGCGGCCGCAGCGGGTCAGGATCTCCGAAGCCCCTGCGTGAGACGAGGGCAGGTACGCGAAGGCCTGCTTCGGCACACCCGCGGCGATGAACGCCTGAACGATCCGCAGCGGCGTGAACGGCTCGGCGCTGCCAGGCTTGAGGAGAAGAGGCGTCTTGAGGGCGATCGCCGGGGCCCACAGCGAGTGCACACCGGGAGAGTTGCTCGGAAGCACGACGCCAAGGGACGAGCCTCGCGCCGTGAAACTTACTGCCGAGCCGCCAGCCGTGGACACACCGGTGTCGAGAACATCGAGGGGAAGACCGCGCATCAGGCCGGCGAGGATGTCGCTCACGTTCCCCATGACGCCCGCGATCTTCGCCATGTTGCGGCGAACCAGGGCGAAAGGAAGACCGGTGGTGCCGGACGTCGCTTTGACGTACTCCTCGACGCTCTGCGTGCCATCCCCGCAGGGCAGGGTCGCGTTCAGGAAGAGATCGGCGGCTTTTGCCGACAGGGCGACGAGATCCCCGGTCGGGATCGAGGCGAGAGAATCGCTCATCGACTTCTGCGACTCGGGCGAAAGGTCGCGGCGAATGAGACCGGGATTCGCGAGACTCAGTTCGGCGACCGCTTCTCCGGTGCGGTAATGCGGAACCTTCGCGGTATCGAGACTGACGTAGGGCTCGCCTTTTCGGAGCAGCGGAAGGTGAATCATAGGTGTCCTGTCTTGTGCACCGGCGTCAGACGCGAGTGCCGAGGCGCCCGAAGCGCAAGGCGACGCCGACGCCGCGTATTGAACATACGCAAGGAGAAGCAACGCAGCGATTCGGGATGCATCGGCGCTCCCGTCTGATGCCCGTGCGCAGGACCGGACACCTAGTACACCCCTTCCACGACGGTCTGGTTCAGCTCGGAGAACGGTCGGACGTTCCGGACACCGTCATACGGGAACCCCGCGCTCGGCGCCTCGCGTTCTCCCTGATCGCGCTCCAGGAAGCGCGGCATGAAGAACTCCTTCGTCATGGTGGTGAGGCACACGCGGCCGGTCTCACCGTAGGCCACGGTGCGGGACGTGTCCTTGGGGTCGAGGACCTCGACGATGGCCCGGGGCGCCGGCGGGTAGTAGATGACCGCGTACTTGTCCTCGGGAACGCGCGGCTTTCCGACGGCAAGACCCATCAGGGTGTTGCCGTAGGTGGGCGCGAAGTGGACGTTCGGACCGCACAGCTCCTCCACCGCGAAACGATGGAACTGCGGCGTCATCTCGGTGCCGCCGCAGAAAACGCCGGTGATGCCCGCCTTCTCCAGCGAGATCTTTTCGCACAGGGCTTCGAGGAGCTTGGGAGTGGTGAAGAGACACTTGATGGATGAATGCGCCTTGATGAGGGTGAGCGCCTGGTCTATGACGTGCTGCTTGTAGCGCTCCATCATCGCCATCTCGCCCCACTTGATGAGCTTGATGACGAAACGCGGGTCGAGGTCGACCATGTAGCAGATGCCGCCGCGGACCTGGGCGAGGTGCTCGATGGCGAGCCGCAAGCGACGGGGGCCGGAAGGCCCGACCTCGAGCCAGTCCGAGCCCCTGGGGAAGAACTTGTCGGGCAGGGTTTCGCTGAAAGCCGAGTAGTCGAGGCGGAAGTCCTCGATGTTGATGCGCGATTTCGGAATGCCCGTGCTGCCGCCGGTCTCAAAGACGGAGATCGGCTTGTCCTTGAAGGCCTTCGGCACAAAGATCCTCGGCTCCTTGCAGCGCAGCCACTCGTCCTGGAAGAAGCCCAGGGCGGGCAGGTCTGCGAAGCCCTTGATCCGCTCGCGGGGATCGAAGTCGAGTTTCTTCTTGAAGTCCAGCCAGAAGGGACTACCCGTCTCCTCTGAAAAATGGAATGCGACCGTCTCCCGGACATGGGCGTCGAGACGGGGTTGAAATTCCGGACTGGCGGGGGAAACCACGGGCTTCTTCCTTTCGCGAGGGGACGGTGAAACTTCGACGAGAGCTACGAACGCTTCCGGTCGTAGCGCAGATCGAGACGGACACTCAGGCGACGCGGCGGCACGGGCAGCACGGAATAGGACGCGTACCCCCTCGTGAACGTCTTCTCGTCGAGGAGATTGTCTCCGATAAACGAGATCCGGGCCTTGCCGCGGCTGTACGAGAGGGCGGCGTCCACGAATTGGGCGGAGGGAATCGCGAAAGCGTTGTCTTCGGAGATGAATTGTTCAGAGTTCGCACGGAACGCCGCCGTCGCGAGGAGGCCCTTCCCCATGTCGAATCTCACCCGGGCGGAGAAGAGGTGTTTTGGAGCGAAAGGCGAACCGTTGCCCGAGCGATCGAGCACGCCCTGGATGGGCTGGAAGGTGCGCGGGTCGATGCCCACGATGCCGAACTCACGAAAGCGGGTGAGGATGCCGTCCGTGTACGAGTAGTTGAAGGAAACGCCGTAGCGCTCGCGATCGAAACTCGTCTCGATCTCGAAACCGCGGGAGCGCTGGTCGCCCGTGGGACGCGGCTGGCCGGAGCCGTCCGGGATGGTGATGTCGTTTCGCTTCAGTTCGAACCCGGTGACCGAGGCCCGCGCGCGCCCGTTCTCGCTCACGAAACGCAGGCCGCCTTCGACCTGCTGGGTCTCTTCCGGCTCCTTCGAGCCGAGGGCGAGAGTGGACGCGGGGGAAAAACCTCGAGAGAAGGCCGCGAACGCGCGTGATTGCGGCGTGAGTTCAACGCTCGCGCCCACGAAGGGCGACACACGAGTCCACGACTTGTCGATCCCGAAAGCGTCCTCGGTGAAGTCGAAAGAGTCGACACGGACACCCGCGAGGGCCTGAACCTTCGAGCCGAACGAGGCCTCATCGAAAGCGAAACCCGAGAGCACGCGGTTCTTCGCGTCGGCGCGCAGCGAGAAGCCCGGAATCAGGAAGAAGGGCTTCCTCGCGGTCTCGATCGGGCGATCGATGCCGATGATCGGAAGCAGGGCGACGTCGAGGCTGTATTCGTCGGCGAGTTCATAGAACTCAGCGCCCACGGTGAAACGATGGGTGGACGAACCCGCTGCGCGCTCGCTCTCGAGCCAGAAGCGATTGCCGGACAGACGCTGATCGTCTTCGAGAAGAGTCATGGTGCGGGCGGTGATGGCGCCGCCGGCGCGGGGATCGACGAAGGCGCCGACGAAGAGCGTGCCGTCACTCTTCCAGCGGAGTCGCGTGAAGTAGGAGAGGTTCTTGAGGACGGTGCGGTCGCCTACCCTCTTCTCGAGGCGCAGGCGCGCGCGGTCGACGTCCTGCTCGGAGAAATCGAAGGGCGTCTGGTAGTTGTTCTCGCGGGAGACGTTTGGAACCGAACCGTTCAGGAGCGGCAGGCCCACATCAGGAATGAACTCGCTGCGAAGACGCTCGTAGTTCGCCACCGCGATGAGGCCACCGGGCCGCGCGATGCGGAGCCCCGGGTTCAGGCCCCACTGCTTGTTCTCACGATCACGGAAGCCATCGGATCCGCGCGCGAAAAGGGGCAGGCGGCCTGCGAAGGAGGCGTCTTCGTTCGAGAGGCCGAGATCGGCGTCCACGTCGTAGGAATTGAACGTGCCGAAGCGGCCGCCCGCGGCCGCGAAGTCGCGGCCGAGCGGCTGTTTGCGCAGGACGTTCACCGTGGCCGCGGCGGCATCGGGACCCGCCGCAAAGCCCGAGGGTCCTTTTAGGATCTCGAGGCGCTCGATGTTGTAGGCGGGCAGGAACGTCGACTCGGGCTCGCGCACACCGTCGATCATCACCAGGCCGTTGGTGAGCGAATCGAAACCGCGCACGGAGAAAAGGTCGAAAATTCCAAACCCCGAAACCACGTTCACCGACGACGCTCCGGCGAGCCCGTCCGAGAGCTGGCGCGCGCCCGCGTCGCGCAGGGTGCGCGACGGAACCACGCTGAGGGAAAACGGAATCCGCTTGAGATCGATGTCGCGGCCGATCGCGCCGAGCGAAATCGTCTCGTCATCGGTGGTCGCCTCGACCTCGACCGTGGTGTTCGAGCGAAGCGCGGGTGTGGGTGAGGGCGTGGCCGTCGACTGGGCGAACACCGGAGCGGCCAGGAGGGTCAGAAGCGAAAAGGCAGAGGATCGTTTGATCATGGGTCGGGGATGTTATGCGCTGAGGTCCGATAGTCCCGTCAAGCTCCGAGTGCGATTTTTCGGAGCCGCGGACTCAGTGGTTCAAGAGTTTGACCGTGGCGAGGGCGAGGACGGCGATGCTGTTCTTGAGATCGTCGATGCTCACCCACTCGTCGGGCTGATGCGCCAGATCGAGCACGCCCGGCCCATAGGCGACGGTGTGAGGAATGTGACCGATGCGATCGAAGTGTTTCTGATCGTAGGTTCCCGGGCTCGCGATGATCTGCGCTTCCTTGTGAAGCACGCGCCGGATCGCGGCCTGCAGGGATTGGGTGACCGGTGAGTTCTCGGGGGTCGCGGTCGGATGGACGACCATGCGGTCGGAGAGGTCGTAACGCAGGCCGGGAACCCGGGCCTTGACCGACTCGAGAAGGTTCTGAATCTCCGCCTTGGTGGCATCGAAACCTTCTTCGAGCAGGAAACGCCGGTCGAAGATCGCGTGCGCGCGATCCGCGACGCATGGGCTCTGCACGTCCTCCCCCACCTGCCCGCCACTCATCGTGTTGACGTTCAAGGTCGCGCGCCGCGACAGTTCGGGCACCACCGGGACCTTCGTTTGGCGCTTCGCGAGTTCGGGCTGAAGTTCGGTGCGGATGGCCTCGAGGATCGCTCCCATGTCGTCGATGGCGCTGTGTCCCAGGTAGGGCATGGAGCCATGGGCGATCCGGCCGTGGGTCACCACCTCGAACCAGTAGACGCCACGATGGCCCACGCAGACCCGGTCCACGTTGAGCGGCTCGGGGATGATCGCGAAATGCGTGTTCGCAGCGGTCACTCGCCCCGTCTTGCACAGATAGGCGACGCCCGCGTATCCCCCGCTCTCCTCATCCACGGTGCCGCTGATCTCGATGGCGCCGTTCGTCTCGACGCCCGCGCGGCGCAGGGCCTCGGCCGCAAAGAGAGCGGCGGCGATCCCCGCCTTCATGTCGCAGGCGCCGCGGCCGTAGATCCTCCCGTCCGCGATCTCCGCTCCGAAGGGATCCTTCGTCCAGCCCCGGCCGGCCGGCACAACGTCGAAGTGCCCGTTCAGGTGGAGCGTCTTCCCGGGCCGCGGCCCCTCGCGACGCCCGATGACGTTCACGCGCGGATGCTTCACGGTGTGCTCGGGCTGGCCTTCGGCCGCGATGTACTCGGGCGCGAACCCCGCCTTCTCCAGCCAGCGGCCGATACAGCGGGCGCCATCTTCGTAAAACTCCCCCGGCGGGTTGACCGTGGGGATCCGAATCATTTCCTGGGTGAACGCGACCGCCTCGTCGATGACGCTTTCCGCGGCGCGGATGATCTTTTCATCCTGGGCGCCGGCTCGGCCTGCTTCCATGAACCTATTCGCTTTCGAGTGACTGCTTCGCCGCCTCTAAACCCGCCCGGGTTTCTTTGGAAAGTTTGGGATAGTGCAGCTTCATGGAACGCAGGGTGTCGATGACGATGTCGGCGACGGCGAGGCGCGCGAACCACTTGTGGTCGGCGGGAATGACGTGCCACGGCGCATACGCGGTGCTGGTGGCCCCGAGCATGTCCTCGTAGGCGCGCTGATAATCGTCCCACAGCGCCCGCTCTTTCACGTCGCCCGCCTGGAACTTCCAGTTCTTCTCGGGCTCCTCGAGCCGGGCGAGGAAGCGCCGCTTCTGCTCGTCTTTGGAGACGTGGAGATAAAACTTCCGGATCACCGTGCCGTTCCGGGTGAGGTATTTCTCCCAGTTCCGGATGTCTTCGAAACGGTGGTCCCAGATGCGGTCGGTCGCAAGCTCACGCGGCAGGCGCTGCTTCTCGAGATACTCGGGGTGAACGCGCACCACGAGCGTTTCCTCGTAGTAGGAGCGGTTGAAGATGCCGATCCGCCCGCGTTCGGGCAGGCACTTCGCGGTGCGCCACAAGAAGTCGTGATCGATCTCCTCCGATGAGGGCGACTTGAACGAGAAGACCTGGCAACCCTGGGGGTTCACGCCGGACATGACATGTTCGATCGTCGAGTCCTTGCCGGCGCCGTCCATGGCCTGGAAAACCAGGAGCAGGGCCTGCTGGTCCTGGGCGTAGAGCATCTCCTGCATCCGACGCAACTCCTCGACGCCCTTCTGGAGATGTTTCTTCGCCATTTCCTTCGACTCGTACGAGCCGGTGGAATCCGTGTCGATGGACTTGAGCCGGACTTTGCTGCCGGGCCGGACGCGCAGATCTGGAAGGTCGATATCGAAAGTCATGAATGAGTTCTCCCTTGGCCGCCTACTCTAATCCCGCGACTCAAGAAGGCGGTGTCGCGAGATCATGCGCAGGATCTCGGCGGTCGCGACTTCGTTGCCGGCCTCGGTCCAGTGCCCGTCCTGTGGAAAGTAGGTCGCAACGCCTGCCGCCTCCCGGCTTCGGAAGGCCGGGCGCGGGTCGGAGAAGGGTAGCCCGAGGTCCAGGGCGATGGAACCGAGAGCCTCCGCCACGCGGTTCCGGTCCCATTGAGCGTTCAGCCCATAGAGATTTCGAGTCAGGGTCCAGGCGCTGTCGTCGATCTCGAAACGCGCGGGAACATAGAACACTGCCAGCGAAGCGCCATCCTGGGCGACCTCCCGGGCCAGGCGTTTCAAGAGCTCAGTCAGCCTCGCCCAGTGGGCCCGAACCTCTTTCGGCCGCTGTCGGCCAAAAGGGTGAAATTCGTCCGGAACCAAACGCGGGGTCGGGGAGTCCGTGAGACCCAATCGCGCGAGCGCCCCGGCCACGCGCGGATGGGAACTCAGGCGGGGCTGCAAAAGAGCCAGCGCCATCGAGCCGCGGTAGGGCTTGAGGGCGAAGGGGCTGCCTCGGTAGAACTCCCGATGCGGCGGCACCGGATGGTTGCGCAGGACGAGAGCGCCGGCCTCGTCGATTTCGAACCAGGGTTGGATCCTCAGATCACCATCCCGGTAGAGATCGTTGTAATAGAAAAGAAGGACCACAAGATCGGGAGAGAACTGTCGACCCCGCAGCTTGTAGAAAAGCACTTCCTGATCGGTGCTCCACCCCGCGGTGCCCCCATTGATCACCTGCACGGGGAACCGCGGAGCGCGGTTCATGGCCCGTTCGAGGAGGCTCCGGACGGTGTCGCTTTCCTCGACGGTGTAACCCTCGGTGAAGGAATCTCCGAGCAGCAGGACGCGCCTGACCCCGGGGGGCTTCTCGATGGATACTTCAGGACCTCGGAGACCGAGAGAATTGATCTCGAGCGAGGTTCGGTACTCCGGTCGCCTCAGGATACCCCGCGCGTTCGGCGGTTTCGACCAGCCTAGATCGGGATCGAACCGGGCGAAGGGCTCACGAACCACGTTCGCCTGGCGGGACCAGTTCCAAACGGTGATTCGCGCCCCAACTTCAAGCGCCGCTGCGCACAAGGCGGTGGATAGCGACGCGAGCAGGAGACGCAGGCTCCATTCGACGACGCTCTTCAAGCAGACACGTGGTCAGCGGACCATCAAGCCCGCCGCGGTGGGCGGAACCGGCGTCCCCTCGCCCGACAGCGCCTTCTCCACCGCGAACTCCGCCATCTTCTCGACCGCCCAGGGGAAGTGCGCGTCCTTGAGCGAACGGTAGTCGAGGTCGGGCGTGTAGTTCGTGAGGTCGATGCCGTAGTACCGGCCGTCCTTGTACGCGAGTTCGATCGCGTTCATGTCGTAACCGAGCGCCTTGTTGAAGCGCAGCGACAATTCTTCGGCCTCGTCGCGGATCCGTGACGGGATGGCGTCGTAGTCCTGGTTGTACCCGCCGAGCCCCCCGGGTGCAGGGTCATAACGAATCGCCCGCACGTGTTTGCGGCCGATGGTGGGGATGCGGATGTAGATATCCCAGGTTACGGCCTGCTGCAGCATCATGGTTTTCTGACCGCTCGCCTGATAGTGCCGCATGATGTCGTCGAGGTTGTTGCACTTGTTCACGTCTTTCCACCCGCCGCCAAACGCCGGCTTGATGAAGCAGGGGAAACCGACGTAGTCGGCGTACATCTCGAAGTCGATCGGCCAGAGGTTCCGCAGGCTCAGCTCGTTCACGTCGTCGACGTACTGGAAGTTCGGGAGCACGACGGTTTTCGGTTCGGCGATCCCGAGTTTCTCCGCGATCGCGTAGCCGAAGAACTTGTCGTCGGCGTTGCGCCAGAACGTGTTGTTGATCGCGTACGTTCCCTGAAGCGCGGCCATCTTCAGGTAGACCGAGTAGTAGGGCACTTCGTGGCCCATGCGGTCGAGGACCACGCGGTACGGGACGGGTTCGTTGAGCTTGGTACCGCCGAGCTGGATCTGCTCGGCGAAGACGCCGCGGCCCATGGAGTTCACCTTTCCGATGAAGGCGTCGGGGAACGAGTTTTCGCGGCCACGAAGAACACCGATGCGCATGGGAACCCTCCTCTAGATTGAGGCGCCGATCTTAGTGCGAGAATCTCCCGACTCGCCATGCGGCCGGACTATTCCCTGATCGCCCGAATGATCGCCTCGACGTTGTGTCAGACCGGGGCCGAATTCCCCTGCCCCTATGTCCGCGGTCGGGAGGCGCGTTTCTCGGGCTTCGACTGTGACCGTCCTCTGCCCGAGGGCCTCTACGACTCTTTGATGCAGGTCAACTTCCGCCGCAACGGTTCGGTGGTCTACCGCCCCGACTGCCGCGACTGCGCCGATTGCCGGATGATCCGCATTCCCGTGGACACTTTCACACCGAACCGTTCTCAGGAGCGGTGCTTGAAGCGCAACCGGGATCTGACCGTTTCGATCGAGGACGCCCGTCCCACCGACGAAAAACACCGCCTCTACGAGACCTACGTCCTTGCCCGCCACTCGTCCGAGTCGCCGGGTGACGACGCCATGGACGGGTCACGGGAAGAGTTCGAGAGTTTCCTCTACACCTCCTGCGTGAACACCCAGGATCTGGTTTTCCGCGACGCCTCGGGTCGTCTGCTCTGTGTTTCCGTGGTCGATCGCGAGCCGAAGTCGCTCTCCGCCGTGTACTGCTACTTCGATCCCGAGGCGTCTTTGAAACGGTCTCTCGGTGTCTTCAACATCCTGAGCCTGGTGGCAGAGGCGCGGCGGCTCAGTCTCGATAACGTTTATCTCGGCTACTGGCTCGGAGATTCGCGGAAGATGAGCTACAAGGCGGCGTTCCGTCCGTCCGAGGTCTGGAGCCCGGTCGTGGGATTCACGCCGGTTCCTTGAGGTCACACCGCCGACATTCAACTTGCACGGGGGGCGTCGCCATGCGAATTGTCTTTCTTCATGCCTTGATCCTGGCCACCGCGGCCGTGTCCCCGGCTGCCGAACTCACCGGACGTGTCGTGAGCGAGCAAAAGGCTGTCGTGGGCGCGACGGTGGCCGCCATGCCCTACGAGACGCGATACGCCGCAGCCCTGCGCGAGACTCGGGGCGGGCCGGCTCCGACGCCTCTCGCCTCCGTGACCACGACGGCCGATGGCCGGTTCAAGCTCAGCGTTCCGGCGGCCGCGCCGCCCTTCGTCGTCCTCACGACGTTTGGGGGCCTCGCGGCACGGACGGTCGACGGTGTGTTCGAGAAGAACGACGCCGAGGACCTCGGCGAGATCACCCTCAGCAACGGTGAAAGCCTGACCGGCCGCGTGGTGGACCAGGCCGGAAAGCCGGTCGCGGGAGCGCTCGTCCGCATTGGGCGCGATGGTGTGCCGAAGGCGACCGGCAAGGATGGTCTCTTTCGCTTCGACGATCTTCAGGGACGCGGCGCTCCGGGCTTCCAGGTCGCGGGCACGATGAACGTGCACGCGAGCGGCTTCGAGGTTCAGACCGCCCCGATTCGATACTCGGGGGCGCCTTTGACCATCAAACTCAAGCCGTCGGCGAAGAAATTCGCCGGAGTGTTGAAGGACTGGAGCGGAAAACCCGCCGCGGACGCGGTGGTCCGGATCGTTGGAGACGCCACGACGCGCTGGGTGCGCACGGACGTGTCGGGTCGTTTCGAGATTCCGGGACCGTCCGGGAAACCGGGCCGCCTTCAGGCCCTCGGACGTGATGGTTCCTGGCTCGAGATGGCGGCCCCGTTGGGCGCTGCGCCGCCCGCTACATTCACCCTCACCCGCGCCGCAACGATCGAGGGGCGAATCACTCGGGCCGACAACGGCAAACTCGTCTCCGGCGCCAAGGTAACCGCCCGCATCAGCGGGACGACACAGACCGTGCGAACCGGTGTCGACGGGAGGTACCGCCTCGCCGGCCTTCCCCAGGGCGCCTACCGGTTGACCTTCGACGAGAGAACCTTCGTGCTTCTCGATCGCCGACAGGTAGAGGTCGCGCCCGGCGAAGTGAAGATGCTGGATGTGGCACTCACTCCCGCGGTCACCGTCGTGGGCCGGGTGAGCGACGAGAAGGGCCAGCCTGTCTCCGGTGCGCGCGGATCGATCGCGGCCGGCGCCGAGTCCCGGATGGGGATGATGCTTCGCACGATGGCAAGGGACGGTGAGAACCAGCCCGCGTTCATCTCCGGTCTCGACGGAACGTTCCGGGCGACCCGCCTCCCGCCGGGGACGAATCAGCGGCTCACCGTCCAGCACCACGAGTTCGAACGCCGGGTGGTACCCGGGTTGGATCTCGTGCCGGGACTTCCCAAGCCCCTGTCTCTCGACATCGTCCTCTCTCCCGGATTCATCCTCACCGGTTCGGTAAAGGACAAGGAGGGCAAGCCGATCGAAGGCGCGCGGGTCGCGCTCAATCGGGCGGTCACGATGACCGGGGGCCGCGGGGGCAACGTCGTGGGGTTCACCAGTGTCGAATCGGTTCGGCCTCTGAGCGACACCGACTTCGAAGGGAAGTTCGAGTTCAAAGGTCTCTCGGCGGGCGACTACGACGTTGCCGTCACCAAGCCCGGTTTCACCCGCCACACCATGACCGCAGTCAAGGCGGGCGATGGAGGGTCACCCCTGGATGTCGTTCTGTCCCCCGGCGCCACACTTTCCGGCAGACTGGTTCAGCCAAACGGCCAGACCGTCAGCGGCTACACCATAAACGCCCGCCCCACGGCGCCGGGACAGACTTCGTCCTCAATGCTCGGCGGACGAAACGCGTTCAACGCACCTGTCGACGCGGACGGCAGTTTTCTCCTCGATGGCCTCGTTCCAGGCTCCGCTTACGACATCAGCATCTTCGGGCCGGGTGAGTTCCGCGGCGACCCCAAGAAGAAGGGCGTCGTGGCGCCCGCCGCGGACGTGGATATCGAAGTCGCGGGAAGGGGCCGCATCACCGGCCGCGTGCTCGACGCCGCGACCGGCGCTCCCGTGACGGACTTCGAGGCCGCCTACACTCCCGCGCGCGGCGGCGGCATGGTGGTGGTCTTCCGCGGTCCGGGCGACAACGAGCGCCGAACGCCTTTCTCCTCGCCCGACGGCACGTTCGCGTTCGAAGAAGTGCCGCCCGGCAACTTCGACGTGACGGTGTGGGCGAGGACGTATCAGCAGGCGCGCACCGGCGGCATCACGGTCATCGCCGGCGAGACGAAGACGGTGGAGGTCAAGGCCGCGCGCGGTCTCGCGATACGCGGACGGGTGGTCGACGCGAAGACCGGACGCGGCATCCAGGACGCGACGGTTTCCGCCAGAGACGGCGGCGCGCCCGGAAGGGGCATGTTCATCATGGATGCCTCGGGAGCCTCAGGCGCCCTGACCGATGCCGACGGCCGTTTCGAGATCACGGATCAGGGCCCGGGTTCATATCAGGTTGCAGCACGTCACACGAGTTTCTCGGAAGGCTCCGCTCGTGTGGTGCTCGAGGACAAGGACGGCGTCGTCGACGTGCCCCTGCACGCGGGCGGCACGATCGCGGGTGTGGTTCTCTCGTCTTCGGGCGCACCTCTTTCCGGAGCGGAGGTAGCACTTCAAGGCGGCGGGGACAGCGGCGGGGTGCGGTTTGGAATGGAGGGCCAGGGCACGCTCACCGACGCGGTCGGTCGCTTCCGCTTCGAACATCTGACCGCGGGCCGATACAAAGTCGGGGCAACCCTGCGCAACGAGGCGAGCGTGCTCGTGGAGGTCCCACTCGGCGCGGGCGACGTGCGGGAGGACATTCGTCTTTCCCTCGACGGCGGCGCCACGGTGCGCGGCGTGGTGAAGGGCCTTCCCGAGAATGAGCGGGGCGGTATTTCCGTGGGCGCCCAGGGGGCGGACTACTTCGCCAACTCGCGGACCAACGCGGACGGCTCCTTCGAGTTCGCCGGCGTTCCCAAAGGCACGCTGATGCTTCGAGCCACCGCGGGGGAGATGGTGCTCGGTTCGAGCCGAACCGCGACCAGGGAGGTGGTCATCGCGGAAGGACAGCTCGAAGTGATGGCGGAGATCGTGTTCGAGGACGGCCTCTCCATCTCGGGCACGGTGACGCGTGCCGGAGTTCCGGTGTCCGGAGCGCGCATCAACGCCTTCGGAATGGCGACGGGTCGTCAGGCCAGCGGCCGCGCAGATGAGAACGGTGCTTTCAGGTTGTCGGGCCTCGAGGCGGGCCGAACCACGGTGATGGCCTTCTCCGAAAACTTCGGCGCTCAGGCTCGCCAGACCGTCGAACTCACCGCAGACACTTCCATCGACCTCGTGATACCGACGGCCAGACTCAGCGGAACCGTGGTCGATGACGTGAGCGGCCTGCCCCTCGAGGCCGCGGTGGAACTCCAATTGGCGACGCCCCCGCCGCCGGGAACTCCCAACCCGCGGCTCCAGATGTCGACCGACACGTCGGGACGGTTCGGCTTCGAGGATCTCGAACCCGCCGATTTCCGGCTGACCGCGCGTCGTTCCGGCTATGAGTCCTTGACCCGTACGGTGAAGCCCACCGAAGCTGGCGAGGACCTGCGCCTTCCGCTCAAGCGCGGATCGGGCCTTGCTCTCGAGGCCCGGGATGCGCAGATGGGTTTCGGCCTCCGAAGCCTTTTCGTGCGGGTGCAGGAAGGGGCGGTCGATGCTTTCTTCGGGGCGGTGTCTCTGGACGGGGATGGGAAGGGGGAGATCCCGGGTATTCCTCCGGGGAGCTATGTCGTCACCGCCACGTCCCCGGGTTACGCTCCGGTGCGGATCCCGAACGTGATGGCGCCGACCACCGCGCTGCGGCTGCTCTTCACGCCCGGCGGGGCGGTCGAGTTCCAAACGACCGAAGAGTTCCTGGCCCAGGGTCCAAGGTCGGGCCAGCTCGTGTCGCTCACGGGCGCTCCCGTGGGTATGGGACCAGGCGGCCCCGATTCGTTCCGGCTGTCACGGCTCACCCAGCGGATGGAGAATCTCGCGCCCGGCCGCTACCGTCTCACTCTCGCGGGCGGCATCGAAAAGAGTTTCGATGTGATCGAAGGCGGCGTCGCGATCGTGTCGATCCCGTAGGGGCATCGTTACGACCGCGCGGAATCAGACGCGTCGGCCGTAGCGCCGGAGCACGCCCGTGACCGTGCCTTGAATCCGGACGCGCCCGGCCTCGAAAACCATGGGTTTCATCGCATCGTTGCGGGGCTCGAGCCGGATGCGGCCGTTCGATTCGGTCCGGTAGATCTTGAGCGTGGCCTCGGCGTCGTCGATGAGCGCCACCACGGTGTCTCCGTCCTTCGCCACGTCCTTGCGCTCGATCACGACCACGTCGCCGTCTTCGATGTGCGCGTCGATCATCGAATCGCCGCGCACGCGAAGCGCGAAGGTCTCGCCTCGGCCGAGCCAGTCGGCGGGCACCGAGATCGTGTCGGGATTTGAGATCGCTTCTATCGGAATGCCCGCGGCCACCCGGCCGAGAAGGGGAATCTCCGCGGCCTCGACCGGAACGGCGCTTGGGACCTCGAGCGCCCTCGACCGATGCGATTCCCGGTTCAGAAGGCCACGGGCCGCGAGGTTCTTCAGATGTTTGTGGACGGTCGCGGTGGAGGCGAGATCGAAGTGGTCGCAGATCTCCTGGATCGACGGCGCGAAGCCGCGCCGGTCGATCGAGCGGGTGACGAAATCGAGAATCTGTTTTTGACGCGGGGTCGGGTTCACGGCTGCGAAGTATAGGCGAAATAAAAGCGAATATTCAAGCACGAGCGTCTCCGCAATTTTGTTCCGCGCCCGTCACGCGCTCGTGAGACCCGCCACAGGGTGTTTGGACCGCGTGGAATGCCCCGGTGTAGTCTTTGGCAAATGGCGCTCTCTGCTGGCAGCAATCTCGGTCCGTATCGCATCATCGAGCCCGTCGGTCGGGGCGGAATGGCGAGTGTGTTCAAGGCCTACGAGGCATCTCTCGACCGGTACGTGGCCCTCAAAGTCCTCCCTCCGGAGTTCCTGCACGACCCCACGTTCGCCGAACGGTTCCGTCGTGAGGCGCAGACCATCGCGCGGCTCGAACATCCCCAGATCATCCCGATCTTCGCTTACGACATCGACAGCGCTTCGGGCACGCCGTGGATGGCCATGCGCCTCATCTCCGGCGGTTCGCTCTCGCAGCGCATCAAGCGCGGCCGCCTCGCCCCCGCCGAATGCGCGCGCATTCTCAAGGACGTGGCCGAGGCCCTCGACTACGCGCACGGCGCGGGCGTCATCCATCGCGACGTCAAGCCCCAGAACGTGCTGCTCGACGATTCGGGCCGGGTTTACCTCGCGGACTTCGGCATCGCGAAGATGGTCGAGGCGAGCGCGCACATGACCCAGACCGGGATGATCACGGGCACCCCGCAGTACATGGCGCCCGAGCAGGCTCTCGGTAAATCCATCGACAAGTCGATCGATATCTACGCTCTCGGCATCGTGGCGTACGAACTTTTCACCGGCCGCGTTCCTTTCTCCGCCGACACCCCGGTCGCGGTGCTGATGAAGCAGGCGAGCGAGCCCATGCCTCTGCCTCCGACGAACGAAGTCCGCGAGGAAGTGACACGCGCCATTCTCCGCGCCACCGCGAAGGACCCGGCCGCACGCTGGCCCTCCGCGGCCGCCTTCGCGAAGGCGATCACCCTGGCCACCACCAGCCCCGAGACATCGGATTCGATCGCGGCCACTGGTCTCATGGCTCCTATCGGCCAGGAAACGGTGGCCGGTATGACCGCGCCTGGTCTTGGCGCCGCGAGCCAGACCGTGGCCGGGCGCACCGTGGCGAGCCGGACGGAAGTGACCCCGAAACCGGCTCCTTTGCCCTCGGCGAACAAACGCGTCGCGGGCTCGGGCATGGGCCTCGCCGCCTTCATGCTGATTGCCCTGGCGATCCTGGGTGCGGGCGCGGTCTTTCTCGTCTACAACTACTTCCAGTCGAGAAACGCGGTGGTGGCCGACGCTTTTCCCTCGCCCACTCCGGTGGCCGCGGTCATTCCCGCCACACCCGAACCGCCCGCCGAAGTTCCCGCGGCGACGCCCGTCCCCGAAATCACGCCGGCGGTGCAGGAACCACCCACCGCGCCCGTTCAGACGGCAACACCGGAAACCGAGGCCGAACCCGAGCCGGACCTCCGCGGCATCACGCCGGCGCAGCGCCGCGCGATCATGCGGCTACCGAGACGAGAGCGTCTGGCCGCGATCACCGAAGCCCGGCGTCGCGCTCAAGAAACCCCGCAATCTCCAAACGCGACCGTCGCCCCGCCCGCCGAAGACAGACCCGCGCCCGTGCAGCGAGCGTCGCGCACGAAGATCAACCTCGAGGTCGAGGCGTCACTGCCCTCGACGGGCTCTCAGATCAGCGTTCTCTACGCCCAGGTCATCATCGACGAGCGGCCGGTCAAAGACTTCGTGATCCGTTTCACCGGAGGGAACTCGTTCGCGCGCTGGAAGAAGGTCGAGAACATCGAGATCGACAACGTACCCCTGAACGCGAGAGAAATAACTCTCGCCGTCGCCACCGACCAGGGTCTCAACGAAGAGCGCATGGAAGGCTCCACCCGCTTGTCGCTCGAGGGCCAGGAAACAAGCCTCAGCGTGGTCGTGCGCTTCTACAACCAGTTCGATAAGTCGGTGCGCTTTCGGTGAAGGCCTGCGGGTAGCGAAACCAGCGAAGGCGGGATTTACTCCCGCCGAAGCGCGGGGGTGTGGGGGGCTGAGCATGAGATCGATCGCATCCTGCGGCCCCCCGCCTCAGAGAACTTTCTCGAGCGCAAGACGCACGATCCGGTCGAGGAGTTTGGGGAACGGGATCCCGGCGGCCGCGGCGGCTTTGGGCAGAAGCGAGTTCATGGTCATGCCGGGAAGCGTGTTGACCTCGAGAACCACGGGGCCGTTTGGGCCGAGGATCAAGTCCGTCCGCGAGTAGCCGCGGCAGCCGAGGCTTTTGTGAGCGCGGACGGCCAGATCCTGCGCGGCCCGAGTCACCTCCGCGGAAATCCGCGCGGGACAGATCTCGTCGCACTGAGCGGGATCGTATTTGGCCTGGTAGTCGAAGAACTCGCGTTTGGGCACGATCTCGACGACGGGAAGGGCTTCGACATCCCGGTTCCCGAGAACACCGACCGTGATCTCCGCACCGAAGATTCTCTCTTCCACCAGCGCGTCGTCGTCGTGATCGAGGGCCAGCCGCACCGCCGCCGCCATGGCATCCGCCGAGTCGACAAGAGACATGCCCACACTCGACCCCTGCTTGGATGGTTTCACAACGCCGGGAATGAGCGTGCTCGCGCGCCTGATCGCGGCCGGCGCATCGGCCGCCCAGTCCGCCCGAGTGATGTGGACGCCACGCGGCACCGGGATGCCCTCAGCGGTGAGGACGCGTTTCGCCATCACCTTGTCCATGGCGAGGGCTGAGGCCAGCACTCCCGAGCCCGTGTAGGGCGTGCCGAAGAGTTCGAGAAGCCCCTGGATCGTGCCGTCCTCGCCGTACTTGCCGTGAAGAGCCAGGAACGCCACGTCGATTCCCTGTTCGCCCGCGCCCGAAAGTGCGGTGGTCGCGGATTGCGCCAGCGCCTCGGCCCGGGTTACCTGTTCGCGCATCGCCTCGGATAAACCCTCGTGCGACGGCAGAGACTTTCTTGGCGTCGAGTCGCGAAGGGCGAGGGCCTTGTCGCGAAGCTCCGGGGTCAGCCCGGGGTGTCGGACCATCAGGGTGAGCGTATCGAGCAGGCGAACTTCGTAGAGATCCTTGGGCAGGTTCTCGGCGATCATGAGGCCGGAGGCGAGAGAGATCTCACGCTCCTCCGAGGCGCCCCCGAAAAGAACTCCAACCCGGATGGGACGGTTCATGCCCGTTGCGAGCCGCCGTCGGGCCGGATCGGGGTCGGCTGGCCATTTCGGTCGACCGCAACGAGAACCACTTCCGCTTCGGTGACCTGAACACGCTCGCCTTCACCCGCCCCCCAGCGTTCCGCTTCAACACTCACCTTCACGGTGATCGACGTCCGGCCGATCTTCGTCGTCTCGGTGAAGAAGTTCACGATGTCACCCAGAAAAACCGGGGCATGGAACTCCACCGCGTGCATGGCCTTGGTGACGTAGCGATGGGCGCCGGCCTTTCGCGCCTCGACCGCGGAGGCGAGGTCGATGTGCGAGAGGATCACGCCGCCGAAGATGGTGCCAAGGGCGTTGGTGTCCTTGGGGAGCAGCAGAACCTTGATCGCGGGGATTCGGTTTGTCATGGCTCCCTTGAGAATACGCGGGCGAGAGCGTGCGCCCGCCCGGGGGAACGGATCAGGCCGCGGCCTTGAGTGCGCCGGCCTTGAGCGTCTCGAGCGCCTTGTCGAGCACAGGATCCTTGCCCGGGGTTCCAAAGAGATCGGGCGATTCGGGGTTCCGGACCAGGGTCTTGGGGGTGAGGCCCTTGCCGTTGATCGGTTGACCCTTGGGAGTGAGGTATCGCGAAACCGTTAGGAGAAGGCCTCCGCCGCTGTCGAGGGGTATCGGCTTCTGGATGCCCGCGCGCCCGAATGTGTTCTCACCAAAGAGAGCGGCGCGACCCGAATCGAGCAGGCATCCCGCCGCGATCTCGGAAGCGCCCGCGGTGCCGCGGTCGACGAGAAGGGCCAGCGGGCCAGCGAAGGGCCGCGCGGTTTCCTTCGCCACGAGGGTTTGCTCCGCCCCGTTGCGCGACGCGAGTTTTGCCACGACGCCGCCCTTGATGAAGAGCTCGGCTAGAGGGGCCGCGTTTCCAAGCGGCCCGCTGGCTGAACTGCGAAGGTCGAGGACCAGGGACGAAGCGCCCTGGGCCAGCAGATCCGCGAGGGAGGACCGGACCGAGGTCAGCGCCGAGTCGCCGAGATCCGAAACCGCCAGATACCCGACACCGCCTTCGAGAAGCCGCGTAACCGGAAGGCCGGCCGCCGGCATTTCGCGGACGAGGGCGGTCTCCGTCGCTTCGGTTCCCGACTTGAAGATCGCGATCTTGACCGGTGTGCCGGGGTCGCCGGCGAGAAGACGCTCGCCCTTGACGACGGTGAGGTTGTGCGTGTGTTTCCCGTCGATGAACTTGATGAAGTCACCCGCCTTGATCCCGGCCTTGCGGGCGGGGGAGGCGGGCCGCGTCGCCACCACGGTCAGAAAGCCGAAACGTCGCCCGAGAACGATGCCGGTATCGGCGGCGGCGCGTTTTCCCGACTGAAGCTCTTTGAACTCCGCGGCGTCGAGGTAACCGCTGTCGCCGTCGAGTGCTTCGAGCAGGCCGGACTCCGCGGCCTCGAGGGTGCGGTCCATGTTCACGGGATCGACGTAGGTCTCCCGGATCATCGAGACCACTTCATGGAAGATCGAGAGCTGGGTGTAGCCGGTGTCGCCGAGCGCCTTGCGCATCAGGGGACCGGAGGCGAGGTACAAGACGAAGGCGGTGGACGCGAGCGAAAGTGCGAAGCGACTTCGGGAAGTCATGACCGGCGATTATAGGGACCTGACCCGTTCAGGGCCTCTTGAGCCAGTCCATGGGGTCTTCGGGTTTGCCCTGAACCCTCACTTCGAAGTGAAGACCGCTCCCCGTCACTCGGGTGTTGGGCAACAGGCCGAGCAGGGCGCCTTCCGCCACCTCATCGCCCTGGGCCACGCGCAGTTCACCCAGCCGCCCGTAAAGGGTGTGCTCCCGCGAACCGTGGTCGATGATGACGAGCATGCCGTAGCCCACGAACTGGTCCGCGTAGACCACGCGGCCGGCGTGCACGGCGTGGACCTCGATCTCGGGAAACGCGTCGATTTCGATCCCCTGCTGGATCGTCCGGGTTCCAAACTTCGGATCGCGTTCGACGCCGAACTTCCGGACCAGCGTTCCGCCCACCGGCCAGGGGATCTCCCCTTTCCGGATCCGAAGGGGAACGGGGTTTGAGACCGGGGGAAGCGGAGGAAGGGGTTTTTCGGTCTCGCCCGAAGGAGGGATGTCTCCGTTTTCCCCGAGCAACCGAAGCAGGTCCGCTTCACGTTTCTGATACTCATCGGCCAGACGCTCTTGAAGTTCGCGCTCGCGGCCGATCTCCTCGAGCCTTGTCTCCTTGTTGGATTTGCGGGCCGAGAGGGCGCCCCGGGCGTCCGCGAGGCGACGGCGGGTCTCGAGGTTCTGCGCGGTGCGCCGCTTGAGCTGTTCTTCAAGATCGCTCAGTCGCGCAAGGCTCGCCTTGAAGGCCCGGATCTGATCGCCATCGGCGCTCGCGATCCGGGAAACGTAGCGATAGCCGCGCAGGATGTCCCCGGGATCATCGAGGGAGAAGAGGAGGCGGGCGTAGGAAAGTTCGCCAAGCTTGCTGAGCGAGGCGAGGCTCTTGAGCACGCGCGGCCGGGTGGCGTCGATCTTGTCTCTCGTGGACTTGACGTCCCGTATGGTGGCGTCAAGGCGCCTCGTGGTCTCTTTGAATTCGAGTTCGGCCTC
>JANNJB010000283.1:0-2215 GCA_031405615.1 Vicinamibacteria bacterium
TTCCCCGTCGACGAAGCCACTCTCAAGAGCTACGAAGGGAAGTTCAGCGAAGGCGATACCAACTTCACGTTCGCGGTAAAGGAAGGGAAACTGAACTTCGTCACTCCCCAGGCGTCCACGCCCTTGATTCCGATCGCGAAAGACCGGTTCAAGTTCGTGCAGAGCCGGCTCGAGTTCATCTTCGAACGCGACCCGCAGGGTGCGGTGAGCGGACTTCGATTCGCCTCCCGCGGCGGTGACATGAAACTGAAGAGGGCCAACTGAAATGAAGCGAACACTCTGTCTCCTTGCCCTCCTGGCCGGCCCAGCTTTGGCCGCCGACTGGCCCACGTTCCGCGGACCGGGCGGGGCCGGGGTGGCCGAGGGAATGAATCCCCCCGTCACGTTCGACGGAACAGCCGGCAAGAACCTCGCGTGGAAGACCGCCATTCCCGGCCTCGCGGTGTCGTCGCCTATCGTCTGGGGCGACCGCGTGATCGTCACCACGGCGATTTCGAGCGACCCCAAGCCCTTCCGGCACGGTCTCTACGGCGACGTCGAGCCCTCGAACGATGTCGCGAAGCACACCTGGAAGGTCTACGCGCTCGATCGCAAAACCGGCAAGGTGATCTGGGAGCAGATCGCCACCGAGGGCGCGCCCAAGACGAAGCGCCACACCAAGTCGAGCCAGGCCACGTGCACGCCAGCTACCGACGGCAAACACGTCGCGGTGTGGTTCGGTTCAGAAGGCCTCTTCGTCTTCGACTTCAAGACCGGCAAGCCGGTATGGAGCAAAGACCTCGGCCTGATGAACGCCGGCTGGTTCTTCGACCCCGACTACGAGTGGGGTGTGGGCGGCTCCCCCGTCATCTACAAAGACAGCGTCATCGTCCAGGCGGATATCCAGAAGAACTCGTTCATCGCCGCGTTCGACATCAAGACCGGCAAGGAGCGCTGGCGGACCTCGCGCGATGAGATCCCCTCGTGGGGCACGCCGACGGTCTACGAGGGCAAGGCCGGCGCTGAGCTCATCACCAACGGGACCAACGCCCTGCGCGGGTACGATCCAGCGACGGGCAAGGAACTCTGGTCGATCTCGGGCGAGAAGTTCACGTCGGAGATCGCCATCGCCGTGCCCTACGTCGCGAACGACCTGATCTACGTTTCGGCGGGGTACCCGCCGACCCAACCGATTTTCGCGATCAAGACCGGGCTGCGCGGCAAGGTCCTGGTGAAAGACGAGCCCAACCCGGCCGCCTTCGCGTGGAAGACCAAGCGCGGAGGACCTTACATCCCCACCACCGTGGTCTATGGCGACCAGCTCTACACCGTCCAGAACAACGGCGTCTTCGCCTCCTACAACGCGAAGACGGGCGAGCGGCTCTACCAGAACAGGATCAGCACGAAGTCCTCGGCGCACTCTGCCTCGCTCGTGGCCAGCGACGGGAAGATCTACGTGGCCGCCGAGGATGGCGAGATCTTCGTGGTCAAGGCCGGGCCCACCTTCGAGCTTCTGGCCACCAATCCCGTGGGCGAAGTCCTGATGGCGACGCCCGCCATCACGGAAGGAATGCTCATCGTCCGAGGCCAGAACCACGTCTTCGCGTTCGCAACGGAAAAATAGTCTCGTTTCTTTGGACCTGATCCGGCATATCCCGGCCTCAGACTCCTCGTGCTCTCCAACAACTTAACCAACTACCACATCAAGGAGTCGTAATGGCCGAACAAAGCCCCGACCGCACCGCCGCCGTAGCCAATGCCCTGCTTCAGATCGAGAAGCAGTTCGGCAAAGGTTCCATCATGAAGCTCGGGGGCCGCGAGAATATCGAGGTCCAGTCCATCCCCACCGGGTCCATCTCGCTCGACGCCGCTCTCGGCGTGGGCGGCTTCCCCAAGGGCCGGGTCATCGAGATCTACGGTCCTGAGTCCTCAGGAAAAACCACCCTGGCCCTGCACGTCATCGCCGAGTCGCAGAAGCGCGGCGGCATGGCCGCCTTCATCGATGCCGAACATGCGCTCGACGCGAAGTACGCGGGCAAGCTGGGCGTCGACATCGACAACCTCCTCGTCTCCCAGCCCGACAACGGCGAGCAGGCGCTCGAAATCGCCGAGGTTCTCATCCGGTCGAATGCGTGCGACGTTCTCGTCATCGACTCCGTCGCGGCCCTCGTGCCGCGCTCGGAAATCGAAGGCGAGATGGGCGACGCGCAGATGGGCATGCAGGCCCGTCTCATGA
>JANNJB010000284.1:0-1890 GCA_031405615.1 Vicinamibacteria bacterium
GTGGAGGCTTGGCTCCAGGCGAACCCCCAGGTTCTACGGGCTCCGGCCCGGCCGTTCGCGGGACGACTCCTGGTCGGAGCCAATCAGCTCACCGGCGTGGTGACGCGCCGCCGGATGGAGTGGCTTCGCGAATCGGGAAAAACGCCGGTCGGGCACGTGGCCTTCACCCACTTCCTCTTCGAGGTGACTGCCGAGGAGGCCGATCGACTTCGCCGGGAGCGGGGGATCACTCCCCTCCCCCCGTCCTGACCCAAACACGTCCCCCTCCCTCCTATACTGCAGGGCATTCCAGAGTGGGGCCGCACCAAAAGAGAAGTGGGAGAAGTATGCGAACCGTCTTTATAACCGGCGCCAATCGCGGCATCGGTCTCGAATTCGTGAAGCAATACGTGGCGGATGGCGATGTTGTGCACGCCTGCTGCCGGAGGCCTGGAGGGGCGTCCGAACTCAAGGCCCTCGAAAAGGCGAATCGCGATCGCCTCTTCGTCCATGCCCTCGACGTGACCAGGACCGAGGCCGTGCAGCGGCTGGCCGGAGCCCTGGCCGAGAAACCCATCGACGTCCTCATCAACAACGCCGGCGTCTTCGGACCCAAGGCGGAGGGCGACAAGGATCTCCGGCAGTCGCTCGGCCACATCGACGAGGAGATCGTGGCCAAGGTGATGAGGATCAACGCCATCGCTCCTCTCGTCGTGGCCCAGGCCTTCACGGAACATGTGGCGCGGAGTAGCGAGAAGAAGATCGTTGCCGTGTCGAGTTCAATGGGATCCATCGCCGACGGGTCGGCCGGTCACTACGCGTACCGGATGAGCAAGGCCGCGCTCAACATGGCGATGGCGACACTCGGGCGAGATCTGGAGACCAGAGGCGTCAGCGTCGACGTCTTCTCACCGGGATGGGTTCAGACCGCCATGGGCGGACCCAGTGCTCCCGAGACCGTGGGAGACAGCGTGCGCGCGATGCGGCAGCTGATCGCCGCGAAGTCTCCAGCGGGGGCGGCCCGCTTCCGCCTCTTCGACGGCACGACGATTCCCTGGTAGCAGGGCGGGACGCTCAGCGCGCGCTGCGGCGCTGGCGGGTCAGGGCTTTCGAAAGTTCGCGGGTGAAGGCGACTTCGGCAATCCCGGCCTCGACCAGCACGCCCGCCACTTCGCGAGCGTAGTCGGTGAGGAACGCCGCGGTGGCCTTGGGCTTTTGATGCATGATCGTGCGTTTGTGGACGCGACCGTCCTGCATCATCGCGCGAACGAGGTCGACCCGGCTCGGGCTCCACAACCGGTAACCCTGGGCGTTGCGGGGGGGTTCTTGAATCCGCCCCGCGTAGAGCCAATTGAGAACCGTCTGCTTGCTGACGCCCAGCTCATGGGCGACTTCGAGTGTCGTCAAGTACTTCATTCGGTTCTTCGGGGAAAGGGGAGAAGCTTGATTCTGACGAGGTTGAAAACGCCCGTCAACCTCACTCCCACGGCGCCTCGTCGGGAAGGCGAAGTCGGTCCACGGCCGTGCCCGAGGAAAGATGCGACGAGCAGATCTCCTCGAGGTCCTCTTCCGTGACTCCGCGGTACCAGACATTGTCGGGATAAACGGCCGCGGTCACGCCCAGGCTGCAGTGTTTGAGGCAGCCGGTGCGGCTCACCAGGACGCGCTCCTTGAGGCCGCTCTCCCGGATGAGATCCTTCATCAGGCCCACGAGCCTCTCGCCGCCTTTCTCGCCGCACGAGCCTCGCGGGTGATCGGGGCCGCGGTTATTCGCGCAGATCAGCAGGTGTCGTTCGGGGCGAGGCATTCTTCAACCTTATGCTATGCCGCGTCGATCAAGATGACATCACCTCTCGTCCTCCTCGCCGGAGCTTTCATCGTAAGCGTCATCGCGTCCCCGGACGCGCGGGC
>JANNJB010000285.1:0-8784 GCA_031405615.1 Vicinamibacteria bacterium
TCGCCTACGGCGACCCGGATCACTACTCGGTCCGCTTCACAGGAACCGGCGACAACGGCGGCGTGCACATCAACTCAGGGATCGCGAATCACGCTTTCTATCTCGCCATCGAGGGCGGAACCCATCGCCTCGGCGGCCGGGTGACCGGCGTGGGGGCGGCAAACCGCGAACAGATCGAGCGGGTCTTCTACCGCGCGTTCACGGCGTTCCTGGGGCCGTCGAGTAATTTCGCGGCTGCGCGGGTGGCCACGCTTCGGGCGGCGCGGGAGCTGTACCCGAGCAACCCGGCGGTGGAGGCCGCCATGACTCAGGCATGGAACGCGGTAGGTGTGAACTAATGAAGAATACTCAAGTCAAGGTGTCGTTCGCTCTTGGTCTCGCGCTGTCTCTTGGCCGTCTCGCGGCCGCGCAGGACGCTCAGCCGGTCTCCGGAATCACCGGTCAGGCGTCTCAGGGTGAGAGCCGCATTGAATTGGGCCTCGCCTTCGCGCAAAGCCTCGGGTCACAGACGTTCAGCGGCACCCGGACCATTCGCGACTACGCCGAGGACGGGTCGCTCCGCAGTTCGTACGAGGTCGGAAAGTCGCCAGGCGGCGGTTTCGACATTCAGTACAACCTGAGCGAGAAGCTCGGCATCCGTCTCGGCGCCCAGACCTTCTCCCGGAAGTCGACCGGCACCTTCGAAGCCTCGGTGCCTCATCCCTTCTTCTTCGCGCGGCCGCGAACCGTTACCGGCACGGTGGAGAGTCTCGGCTTCTCCGAATCCGCCGTTTCGCTGACCGCGGTGTACCGCGGTGGCTCGGGCAAGTGGAAGCTGAACCTCGAGGGTGGTCCGGCCTACTTCAATGTGAACGCCACCCTCGCGGAGCGCGTGACCCTCGGCGAGGTGTATCCCTACGACACCGTGACCTTCGGAGGGATCTCGTCGACGAAGAAGAAGGTGTCGCCGATCGGTTTCGCGGTGGGCCTCGAGATCGGCCGTGAACTGACAAACGCCGTGAGCGTCGTCGCCCAGGGAAGATTCACCCAGGGCTCGGGCGACATCGACCTCAACGGCCAGACCCTCAACATCAAGGCCGGCGGCGCCCAGGCCCGCATCGGTCTCAGGCTCATCCTCGCCCGCAAACGCGTCGGGTCGTAGGGATTGCCGGGCACGCGCAGCGTGCCCCTACATTCGTGTTCCGGGCCGCGGGACCGTAGGGGCTCGCGCGGCGTGCCCCTACATTCGCGTCCGGGCCCCGCGGGACCGTAGGGGCACGCTGCGCGTGCCCCGAAATCACCGGGATGCGCCGGCCGCTTTCAAATACCGGCTCGGCAATTCTCTTCCGAGCCGCGAGGCGATGAATTGAGACGCGGCGGCGACCTTGTCGAGGTCGATGCCGGTCTCAATGCCCATGCCGTGGAGCATGTAGAGGAGGTCTTCGGTGGCGAGGTTGCCGGAGGCGCCCGGGGCGTAGGGACAGCCGCCGAGACCGCCCGCGGAGCTGTCGACGGTGGTGACGCCGAGCTGGAGTGCGCGAAGGACGTTCGCGAGCGCGGTACCGCGGGTGTCATGGAAGTGGACGGCCAGCCGCGACACAGAGGCGTGACCCGACACCGCGGCGATCACATTGTCGACCTGCGATGGGACAGCGACGCCAATGGTGTCGCCAAGCGAAATCTCATCGCAACCGAGGTCGATCAGGCGGCGCGCGACATCCGCGACCTTCGCCGGTTCGACCCTGCCTTCGTAGGGGCAGCCGAAACACGTCGAGATGTAGCCGCGCACGAACATGCCCGCCGACTTTGCCTCGCCGGTGAACTCCTCGAACCGCCTGATCGACTCGTCGATCGTGGCGTTGGTGTTCTTGAGATTGAAGGCGTCGGACGCGGCGGTGAAGATCGCGATGGCGGAAACCCCCGCGGCCAAGGCACGTTCATAACCCTGACGATTCGGAACCAGCACGGGAAGCAGCGCCCGGCCTTTCGGGAGCGCCTTCCAGACCTCCTCACTCCCCGCCATCTGCGGCACCCACCTAGGCGAGACGAAGGCTCCCGGCTCGACCACCGGAATGCCGGCATCGATGAGAGCGAGGCAGAAGGCCACGCGCTCTTCGACGGAGAGCGCCCTGGCCTCGTTCTGAAGGCCGTCGCGCGGACCCACCTCCACGACCTTGACGTGCGCGGGCAGTTTCATGGCGCGGCCTCGACGACCACGAGGGCGGGGCCGGGGGCCACCATGTCGCCGACCTTCACCGCGAGACTCTTCACCACTCCGTCCATCGGTGCGATGAGGGCGTTCTCCATCTTCATCGCCTCGACCACGATCAGCTCCTGGCCCCGCTTCACCACGTCGCCCACCGAGATGGCGACGCGGGTGACCCGACCGGGCATGGGAGCTTCGAGGCCACCCTGCGCGACGTCATCGTCGGCGGACGCGGCGGCGGACCGGCTCACGATGTTCAGTCGATACGGCCGGCCATCGATCTGCGCGAAGACGTGGTCTCCGTCCCGAACCACGAAGACACGCCGGCGGCTATCCTCGTTCCTGCCTTCGAAACGGGCGGGACCAGCGGAGGTGACGCTAGCGTCCACGCGAGTGCCGTCCACGTCGAACGCGTTCTCGGACCTCCGTACGATGTTGTGGACGTGGCCTGAAAACTTCAGTCTCACGAGAGCCTCCACGCGGTGGCTGCGGCCCAGGGATCGGGGCGCGTGGCGGGTTGTCCGGCGCCCGACGGCAGGTGACTCGAAGCGGCGCCAGCCTCGAGCGCGGCCACGATCAGGGCGAGGTCTTCCGGAAACGGGGGCGGTTCAGCAGGAAGGGGGCCGATTTCATCGAGAACCCCGGTGTGGATCCGGCCCGAGCGAAACGGTTCGCTCTCAAGAATCTGAATCAGCCTCTCCCGGTTCGTCGCGATGCCGAGGACCACGAGATCGCGCAGGGCTTCGAGCAGAGAGCTGCGGGCGGCCTCCCGCGTGGGGCCGCTCGCGATGATCTTCGCGATCATCGGGTCGTAGAACTCGGGCACGACACTTCCCGAAGCGACGCCCGCGTCGCAGCGGACGAAGGGACCGCGCGGCTCCTCGAAGTGGAGGATCCGGCCCGGAGACGGCGCGTCGTGGTGGCGCGGATCTTCGGCGTTTAAACGCGCCTCGATCGCATGACCGCGCGGGGTGAGGTCGCCTTGCGAGAAGGGCAGCGGCTTGCCTTCCGCGATCTCGATCTGGAGACGCACCAGATCGAGGCCGAGCGTCATCTCCGTCACGGGATGCTCCACCTGCAGGCGCGTGTTCATCTCGAGAAAGTAGAACTCCCCCGAAGTGTCCAGCAGGAACTCAACCGTGCCCGCATTGACGTACTTCGCGGCCGCGGCGGCCGCCATACCCGCGGCGCACAACCTCTGACGCAGGTCCTGATCGAGGGCCACCGAAGGCGTCTCCTCGAAGACCTTCTGATGCCGCCTCTGGACCGAACACTCGCGCTCGAAGAGGTGCACGCCGTTGCCGTGCTGATCGAAGAGGACCTGCACCTCGACATGTCGTGGCTTCTGAACGAAGCGTTCGAGGACCACCACGTCGGATCCGAAACTGGACTGCGATTCGCGCCGCGCCCGCGGCAGGACGGCCTCGAATTCCGCAGCGCTGTGCGTCACGTGCATCCCCTTGCCCCCGCCGCCGCGCGAAGGTTTGATCATCAGAGGGAAGCCCACACGCGTCGCCTCGGCAAGGAGACGGTCGCTGCTCTGGTCGTCTCCGTCGTAGCCGGGAACCACGGGAACGCCGAAGCGTTGAACCTGTTGGCGCGCCGCCTTCTTGTCGCCCATCAGCCGATGAACATCCCCGGGCGGGCCGATAAACGTGATCCCGGCTGTCGCGCACGCGTCGGCGAAGTCGCCGTTTTGACTCAGGAAGCCGTACCCTGGATGGATGGCGTCGACACCCGCCTCCTTCGCAGCGTCGATGATCCGGTCGATCCGGAGGTAGGACTCCGAGGATGGCGCCTTGCCGATCAGGATCGCGCGATCGGCCTCACGGACGTGGAAGGCTGAAGCGTCGGCCTCGGAATACACCGCGACCGTCTCGATCCCCATGGCCCGGCAGGTTCGAATCACGCGAATGGCGATCTCGCCGCGATTGGCGATGAGAAGAGAGCGAATGGGTCGGCTCATGGGGTCGGCCAAGGTTACCTGCGGCCGGAGTCCGTGGCCTCAGCCGGTGATTCGAGCAACGATCGCCCGGAGCCGTGTCCTGATCTGAAGCCGGCCACGGATACCGGTGTTCAGCCGGTGCGCGGCCGCGACCGCGGAGCGTCGAAGTCCCACCGTATCGGTCCCGGGCGCCCAACCGAAGGGATTGGAAGTATCGAAGACGCGACCGGGCAGGTCGGAGACCGCGTAGAAGAGGGAGAACCGTCCCGGAACGAAGGGAGCGGTGAGACAGGCTCGAAAGAGCGTGCCGCAGTCTTCGTGCGAAAGCCAATGAGTTCGAAGTTCCGGCCGGCGCACCGGCGCATCGGGATGGCGGACGGTCCCGAGCCGGATGCAGACGATCTCGATTCCCCTTTCGCTCGCCCCTCGGCCGAGCGCTTCGATCGAGAGCCGATTGCGCCCGTATTCGGTGTCGGGGGGCTGCGAGTCCCGAATGCCCACCCTCGTCGTGCCAAGGCGCTGGGCGCTGGCGGTCGCGAGAATGGAGGAAGGCAGGACTACCCGCCTTACTCCCGCACCCCGCGCGGCATCGAGCACCTGGCCCGTGATGCGCAGGGACGCCTCGAGATCGCCGCTCGTCCAGCCCGGACGCCGCAACGGGCTCGCCAGATGCACTACCTGATCGTAGCCGCCCACGCCGCGACGCAGCGCATCCATGTCGTCCACATCGAGCTGCGACCGATCACTCCACGTCACGGGAATGCCGTCGAGGCGGTTGCGCAGCGCTCTACCCACAAGACCTCGCGATCCTGTCATCAGAGTTTTCGACGGCACGGTGGAGTTATCTCACAAATGGCGGGACCGAAGCGATAATGCACTCTCGACATTCTGCTGGCTGCCCTCGCGATTCAACCATCGCCGATGGCGCGAAAGGACTCTGGACTTGAAGACAGATAACGCGTTCATGCTTCGCCTCGCCGTGCTCGGCGCCCTGACCCTGGGCCTGGCTTCGACCAAGGCGTTCGCAGAGGACGGTGAGGCGTTCCGCCCGAGCTCCTTCATGTCGCTTTCTCTCCCGAAAGCCCGGACCTTCAGCGCGGATTTCTTCGTCGACAACCGCGACCGCGACCCGCTGGGCGCGGATGTGTTCGACACCGGGTTCCGCTTCCGCTACCAGCTCGGCGACTGGACGGAAGTCTTCGCGAACGTGATCGCCGACCGGGTGGTGGCCCTGCCCGAGACCCCGGCCATCCCCTCCGCCCCGCGCGATCTCATCTTCGCCGGGCCGAGCCGCGTCATTCCCAACACCTTCGTTGGCGAACATCCCTACCTCGACAAGCGTGGCGAGGCCTCGTTCGACGCGTTCATCCCCGGCACGATCGCGATCGGCCTCACGCGGATGATCTACAACGACCTCGACCGCGGCCGTTCCACGGGGGTGTCCGCGGCGATGGTGATACCTATGGCGGGAAGTCTCAACGCACTGCGATCGGGAGCCAACTCCGGAAGCGTCGACTTCACACTGGCCGGCCTCGCTTCGACGCGTCTGCTGGGCGGAAAGGCCCATGGCCGTGTTGGCTTCACGCTCGCGGGACGCGGTTCCTGGCCCAACCGTTCACTCTCGGTCTCCGGAAGTTCGGTGGAGACGGTGGAGACCGACATCGGCATCGGCCATCGCCTCGATCTCGGCCTCGCCTGGATCCGGCCCATCACCGACTCACTCGCCGGAGCCTTCGAGATGCGCGGGAGCAAGGAGTTCGTGGGCGAAGAGCGGATCGACGCGATCAGTCCGGTCGACCTCACCCTCGGTCTCCAGAAGGCGTTCGGACGATTCACCCTCGCGGCGTCGATCCTGCGGCACTTCCGCTCCCTCTCTTCGGGAGAGTCACGGGATAATCCGCTGGCGGGCGCCATCGATCTCTCGAACGTGAGTTCGGCGGACCGCAACGCGTTTCTCGCCAGGGTGGGCCTTGGTCCCGCGGCCGCCCAGATCCGCGACGGAGTCCACATCGTGGCGGTCGGCGTCACGAGCCCGACCCTCCCGGCGGGAGCGGTTCGGATCGCTCCCACGTACACCGTCCGATCCGAGCACAACATCGGCTACATCTTCACCCTCACCTTCAGACCGTAGCCGGACCTTGTCGATCGAACTCGTCTGGCCGTCGCTCGACTCCCTGCCGGGTTATGTCGATGCGCTGAGGCGGGGTTTCTCGCCGGACAACGTTCGCGGCGAGGCGGCCTCGCGCGAACAGCTCGGGCTCATTGAAGAGGACGCCGCGGGTTTCATCGCAAGCCTTGTCGACCGCGAGGCGAAGGGAGCCCCCATCACTCTGGCGGATGGAACCACGGTCCCAAGGCTCCCCGGTTACCAGCGATGGATGTGGGACGGTGAGTTCTGCGGCTCGATCGGCTTTCGGTGGAAGCCCGGCACCGAGGCCCTGCCTCCGACGTGCCTCGGCCACATCGGCTACTCGGTCGTGCCGTGGAAGAGACGCGCCGGCTACGCCACGACCGCGCTGCGACTTCTCCTTCCCGAGGCGAAAGCCGAAGGCCTGCGCTACGTCGAGATCACGACCGACCCGGACAACATCCCCTCGCAGCGCGTTGTCCTCGCCTGCGGCGGCGTGCTCGTCGAGGAGTTCGTGAAGCCGATGGAACTGGGGGGGACTCCCGGCCTCAGATATCGAATCAGCCTGTAGTTGAGCCTCTCGTTCCTCAGCGCGCGGACCCGCAGCCCTACCAAGAGAATTGGACCCTCACGTCACCCCCGCGCAAGCAAGCGGCGCCGCAGCTTCCTTAAATCTATGGTGGTACAAACGACTCGCCGTCCTCGCGGGGTGGCGGGCCGGGCGTCGAGTCGCCGGATTCGGCCGGCATAGGGCTTGCAAACGTTGGCCAGAGGGGGATAGATGCGCTACGCAATGGCCTCATTTGTGGTCGGACTCGCCGGGCTGGCGGCAGCGGGCAGTGGTCAGCAGGAGCCTCTCCGGCTGACGCCGGCGGTGGCTCAGCTCGTCGTCGTCGACGCCTTCGTCACGGACAACAAGGGCCGGCCGGTGTCCAATCTGGTCGCGGAAGACTTCGATCTGCTCGATGACCACAAGAATGTGCGGATCGTGGGATTCGAGGCGCCACGCGCCGGCCCCTCTGAGGGAACGGGCGGTACGAGGCCAGCGTCTGGAGCGGGGATCGAGCGGAGGGCCTCAACTCCTGACGCCGAGGTGATGGTGCTCTTCATCGACCGCAAGCTCCTGAGCCCGGGAGGGCGCATGAGGGCGATCCAGCAGAGCCAGGCGCTCGCCGGCGAGCACCTGAAAGCGGGTGGCAGGGTAGTGGTTGTCGCGGAAGACGGACCGCTCCGTCCCCTGACGTCGCTCACCCACGACCTTGGCGAAGTTCTAAAAGCGCTCGACCGCATCGGAAAGCTCGCCATCCAGTCGCCCGGGGCGGACCACGAGAGGATCGTCCTCAGCCAGTTCGAGGGCATCATCGAGATGGAGGGCTGCATGCGCGGGCTCCCCCAGCTGATTAACGTCGTGCGCGACTATGCGCGCTGGCGCGCCATTGAGGCTCAGGAAGCACGCGATCGTTTGAACGGCCTCGTGGATGCGCTGGTCGGCCTGCCCGGGCGCAAAGCCCTCGTCTACGTCTCCGAAGGCCTCGAGCAGCGCCCCGGGATTCATCTCTTCGAGCAGATCACCAGCATTTGCCCGGAGGTGATGACGCGGGAATTCTCGCAGATCTCCGCCGCGATGCAGGAGATCGAGACGTCGCCCGCATTCAAGGAGGCGGCGGCGCATGCGAACGCCGCCCGGGTCACGTTTTACCCGCTCGGCGCCGGTGGCCTCATGAGCGCAACCGCGATGGACTTGTCGCGGGGCGACCGCCGGTACATCCCGACCCCGAAGAATGACTTCATCCGCGACGCCAATCTCGTCAACTCCTACCAGCTTCTCGCGGAGGAGACTGGAGGTTTTCCGATCGTCCGGGGCCTGTCGCCCGCGGTCGCCACAAAGAGACTTCAGGCGGAAGCCGCGGGCCACTACGTCCTTGCCTTCACTCCGGCGCGCGACCCGGACGGAAAAGCCCACGACATAACGGTTCGCCTCAAAAAGGAGCGACGCGGCATAAGGATCCGTCATCGCATGAGCTATCTGCACGCCGAACCGGCGGTGCAACGGGGCCAGCGGGCCCTGTCGGCGCTGATGTTTGGCCTTGAAGAGAACGGCCTGCGCGCCACGCTGAACATTCAGCGAACGATGCCCACGACAGAGGCCGGGACGAGCGTCACCATGAAGATCAGTCTGCCCCTTGACTCTCTTCGTTTCGAAGAGACCGACACCGGGCGTCAGGCCCGCGTCCGCGTGGTTGTGGCCCTCCGCTCGACAAGCGGCGACAAGGCTCACTCGGCCGCGATCGTCCGCGAGAAAGAGTTCACGATCGCCCTGCCGCCCGGAGGGGCGACGGCCGGGCTTCACGATGTCTTCGTGGACGTTCCCATCGACGGTACCAGCCATGACTTCGCCGTAGGCGTCGAGGATGTCGCATCCGGGGCCGCGACGTATCTTCGGAGGACGCTTGGAGGTGAGGCATCAGGCATCGCGGTCGGGGACGGGCTGTCGCGCTAGCAGCCTGTGGTGAAAGTCTTTTCTCG
>JANNJB010000286.1:0-10889 GCA_031405615.1 Vicinamibacteria bacterium
CTTGATCGCACGGTGCCTCGAGCGCGATCCGAAGAACCGGCTGCACGACATCGCCGACGCGCGCATCACCATCGACGAAGCGCTGCGCGGAGGAAGTGATGCGACGGCTCCGACCGCCGCCTCCGTCCTCAAGGCCACGTCGAGCCGGACCTCCCTCCTCCCATGGGCGGTTGCCGCCCTCGCGGTGATCGCCGCGTCGGCCATCGCACTCAAGGGCACGAGCGCGCGTGTGGAGCCCCGCCCTCTGACCACATTCGGCATCCTGTTGCCTCCAGACCAATTCCTCACCCGGGCCCAGTCGCCGATTCTCGATCTGTCGGCGGACGGTCGAACCCTCTTCTTCGTGGCCGAGGGCAAGGAGTCGTCCGCCATCTTCAGGCGTTCTTTCGACCGACGCGCGGTCACTCGAGTGGAAGGCACCGACGGAGCCGAGCACCCTTCGCTATCCCCCGATGGCCGCTGGCTCGCCTTCTTCTCCTCGGGGATGCTGCGCAAAGTCCCGGTTGAGGGGGGAACGCCCGTGGTCGTGACGCGGGCTCTCGCCGCACGCGGTGTGGCTTGGGCGCCCGACGGATCGCTGGTTTTCACACCCCTCTACACGGGCGGTGTCTTCAGCGTAGCCGGAACCGGCGGAGACCCGATCCCGCTCACAAAGGTAGATACCGCCAAGGGCGAACGGTCTCACCGCTGGCCGCAGGTCCTGCCGGATGGGCGGACAGTCATCTTCACCGTCGGGAACGCGGAGAGCCCGGGCGAGTACGACGCCTCGAACATCGACGCTCAGCGACTCGACACCGGCGAGCGGAAAACCATCCTGAAGGGCGCGCGGATGGCTCGCTACACCGCCCTTGGGTATCTCCTCTTTCAACGAGGAGAGACGCTGCTCGCGGCGGCCTTCGATGCCTCTACCCTCTCGTTCAAAGGCGAGCCGTTCGCCATTCAAGAAGGAGTCGGAGGCGACTCGAGCAGCGGATCCGGCTACTTCAGCGTGAGTGACCACGGCGCGGTGGCCCTTGTCCCCGAGGCGTCGATCCCCAAGACCCGCGGCCTTGTCCTTGTGGATCGCGCAGGCCGGGAGACCTTGCTCGATACGCCGCCCGCGTCGTTCTTCCACCCGCGTTTCTCTCCCGACGGCACGAAGATCGCCGTCGCCATAGGTGGAGGCAGCGCTTCGGATGACGACATCCACATCCTCGACCTGGCCTCGCAACGGCTGCGGCGACTGACCTTCGGCAAGGGGCATGGGTTCCCGACGTGGAGCCCCGACGGCAAGCGCGTCCTGTTCACAAACGGCCGCAGCGGAGAAACCGGCATCGGATTCAAGGCGGCGGACGGGAGCGGTGAAGACATCCCGGTATACAAGACCCCCGAGTTTCAACTCCCCGACTCCTGGCACCCGGACGGAAAGACTCTGGCGATCACGGATGCCACACGCTCCATCGACATCCGGCTCCTCGACACCTCACCAGGCGGCAAGGTCACACCGCTCTTCGCCAGTCCCTCGGCCGGCGAGTCCGCAGCGTCGTTCTCTCCGGACGGGCGCTATATCGCCTACCAGACCACGGAAACCGGCACGGATGAAGTGGTGGTTGAAACTTTCCCCGTGGGGGGCGGCAAATGGCAGATCTCGACCAGCGGGGGTCTGATGCCGGCGTGGTCCCGGGATGGGCGCATCCTCTACTTCGTCAGCGGTCAGGCGATCATGGCCGTAGACGCGGACACGCGGGGTGTGTTCAGTCCGGGGGCCCCGCGCGCCCTTTTCTCCGGACCCTACGACCTGCGCACCGTGATTCAACGGAACTACGACGTGGGGCCGGACGGCCGTTTCGTGATGGTGAAGCGTCAGAGTGCGGCTTCCACACCGGTTGAACTCGTGGTCCTCGAGGGCTGGACCTCGACGGGTAAACCATGACCCTGAGCCCAGGCACGCGCCTTGGACCGTACGAGATCACGGCCGCCATCGGCGCTGGGGGAATGGGTGAGGTCTATCGAGCCAGGGACACAAGGCTCGATCGCAATGTCGCCATCAAGGTCCTTCCGCCTTCCCTATCCGGCGATGCTGACCGCCTCGCCCGCTTCGAACAGGAGGCGCGAGCCACTTCTGCTCTCAATCACCCGAACATTCTCACCGTCCACGACATCGGATCGCATGGCGGCGCGCCCTACATCGTCACCGAACTGCTCGAAGGCGAAGAGTTGAGCGCGATCCTGCGACACGGCCCGCCTGGGGTTCGCAAGGCCCTCGACTACGCCCAGCAGATCGCGAAGGGTCTCTCCGCGGCGCACGACCGCGGCATCATCCACCGCGACCTCAAGCCCGACAACATCTTCGTGACACCGGACGGTCGGTTGAAGATCCTCGACTTTGGTCTCGCCAAGCTGCGGGTCGAGCGCGCGGACCCCGCAGGTTCGGAACTGGAGACCCGAAAGGCCCTGACCACCCCCGGGGTCGTTATGGGGACGGTCGGCTACATGTCGCCCGAACAGGTTCGCGGGAAAGAGGCGGACCATCGCGCCGACATCTTCAGCCTCGGCGTGATCCTGCGCGAGATGCTGACCGGCGCGCGTACGTTCACCGGCGAGTCGTCGATCGAAGTGATGAACGCGATCCTCAAGGACGAACCGCCCGAGATGAGCGAGACACATCCGAGCGTTTCGGCTCAGATCGACCGGCTGGTGCGCCGCTGCATAGAGAAGAAGCCCGAGGCGCGTTTTCATTCGGCGCACGATCTCGGCTTCGCGCTCGAGGCGCTACAAGCACCCTCCACCTCCGGGGCCAGGGCCGCTCTTCCGGCCGGGCCGCCCGAACGCGCTCGGCTCTCCTCAAATCGAATCGCATGGAGTCTGGTCGCCGTCTTTGCGATGGCCACCGCGGGCCTCGGCTGGCTCGCCCGGATGAAAGGTCAGTCGAGCCCGGATCCGCCCGTCGTCCTGACCATCGAGCTTCCTGCCCACGTGACGTTTACGGCAGCGCAGAGCGACTCCATTCGGATCTCACCGGACGGACGTCTGCTCATCTTCACCGGCCAGTCAAAGGAGGGCGTCCGTCAGCTCTGGATCCGCCCAATGGATTCGCTCGACGCGCGCCCGCTCCCCGGCACGGAGAACCCGCTTGAACCCTTCTGGTCGCCGGACAGCCGCCACATAGCCTGGGGCGCACAGGGAAAGTTGAAACGGCTCGAAGTCGCAGGCGGAAGCCCTCGCATCATCTGCGACGCGGCGCGCCTGGTTGGCGGGACATGGAATCGAGACGGCGTCATCCTCTTCTCACCCGATTTCAACCGCGGTCTGTATCGCGTCGCCGCGGGGGGCGGCGCGGCGGAGGTGGTCACTCGGCCTGACACCACGCGTCAGGAGAACTCGCACGCGGCTCCCGAGTTCCTGCCCGACGGGACATCCTTCATCTTCGCAGGCGGGCCGACCGCTTCGCGTGAAGTCATGACGGGATCTCTGGATACGGCCGAGGTGAAAGTACTGGGACCCGGAATTCGAGCCACGTATGCGCCCCCCGGTTTCCTGATCTACGCGAAGGACGGAAGCATCTTCGCGCAACCCTTCGACGCGAAACTGCGGACACTGGGTGGAAGCCCGGTGAGACTGCTCGAACTCGAAGGCCCCCTGCAGGCCGGCGGCGCGAATCAAGGCATCATCCTCTCCGCCTCCGAGACGGGGGTCCTTCTCGTCCAGCGCAGCTTTACACCGGAATCACAACTCCACTGGTTCGACCGAAGGGGCAACCCGCTTGGCGCGATCGGGCCGGGCGTCCGGCTCGCCGTTACACCGGCCCCCCGCATCTCGCCCGATGGCAAGAGCGTCGCCATGCAAAACCGAGAGAACCGCGACGACACCCGTGGAATCTGGACCATTGACGTATCGAGGAACGTCTCCGTCCGGCTGACCACGAACTCAGGCCAGTATCCGGTGTGGTCGCCCGACAGCCGACGGCTGGCCTGGCTCATGGGCTTCGGCAAGCTCGGGATCTGGTCGCGCCAGAGCAACGGCCTCGGCGAACCCGAACTGCTGCTGGAAGCGGGTGCTTCTGCGGGCGGAAACACGTTCCCCGCGGACTGGTCCGCGGACGGCCGATTCATTTTGTACCACACGCGGGGAGAGCGTACGCGCGTCGACATCTGGGCGCTCCCGGTGGCGGCCTCGGGCCGCAAGCCCTTCCCTGTGGTCGCTTCCGAGTTTGACGACATGCACGGCCAGCTCTCCCCCGACGGCCGATGGCTCGCCTATCGTTCCGACATCTCGGGCACCTATGAGATCTACGTGCAGTCGCTCACCGAGGACCTCCGCGCAGGCGATCAGCGTTTCCGCATCTCCAGCGACGGCGGTTCCCAACCGCGCTTCCGGCGTGACGGGCGGGAGCTTTTCTACCTCTCGCGACGCGGGGAACTGATGGCCACCCAGGTCCGGGCCACCGCGACCACGTTCACCTATGGGACGCCGATTCCCCTCTTCAAGCCGAAGACCCTGCCCCTCGGAGCGGAACCAACCTACGAGTACGACGTCACGAAGGACGGTCAGCGGTTCGTGATCGGCACGATCCTCGAGGGGCCGCATGCGACGCCTCCAAAGCCGGTCATTCTGATCGGATGGGAGCAGGCGATGTCGAGCGCAGGGTCTGGTCGATCAGCCAGACCCCGTCCGTAGGCTCCGCGAGTTGGCCCATCGAACATTGGCAGGCTCTTGAAGTCCAGGACACCACCCTGGACCTGTTCCGGACCGCCATCGCCTCGTCGCATCGTTTCAAGGTCTCATACTGGGACGCGGCGATCATCGAGGCCGCCAGAATGGCGAGTTGCGAGACCGTCCTCTCGGAGGACATGAACGACGGCCAGTCGTACGGCGGCGTCCGGGTGCGAAATCCGTTTCGCACCGCCTCCCATCGGAAGACCTGAACCGCGAGTTTGCTCCGCAATACATCGGCGTAGTACAGTCTGGCCGATGGCGCTCTACAGTATCCGACTGGACGAAGCGAGCGAACAGGCTCTCATCGCGGCCGCACGTTCACGGAAAGTCACGCGCGCGGTCATCCTGCGCGAGGCCATCGCAGAGTACGGAAAGGGCGCGGGCCGGGCGGTGTCGCCGGCCCAACAGTTCGCATCCCTGATCGGAGTCATCGAGAACGGTCCCGGCAGGCTCTCGGAGCGCACGGGAAAGGCGTTTGGGAGCCTTGTCGCCGCCGCGCAACAGCGCCTTAAGGCGGCGAAGACGCCAGCGGCCAAGGCGGTACGGGTCCGGCGCAAGGTCCATTGATCCTCGTCGATGCCGGGCCGCTGGTGGCGCTGGCCGATCGTACCGACGCCCATCACACCTCCTGCCTGCGGGCTCTTGAAGACCTCCGCGACCCCTTGGGAACGGTCTGGCCCGCCCTCACCGAGGCCGTCTACCTCGTCCAGCGGTGGCCTGCCGCCCAGATGGAGCTTCTTAACCTGGTGGAATCCGGGGCTCTTCGTCTCATGCCCTTCGGGCGTGACGACATGCCAAGAGTGAAGGCGCTGATGACGAAGTATCGCGATCTGCCTATGGACCTCGCGGATGCGGCGCTCGTCCGGGTGGCCGAGCGGGAGGGGATTCGGACGATCTTCACCGTCGACCGCAGGGATTTCTCGCTCTACCGCCCTCTGGGACTCGGGCGATTCAAGATCATTCCCTGATGGCGCGTCGCTATACTCCTTCAACCCCTTGAATTTCCGGCCCAGCGTGGCCACCCCAGTCCCCCGAGGTTCCTTGAACAGTCCTGAGTCCTTGTCCTTGACGCCGGGATCACGCCTCGGGCCCTACGAGATCACCGCTCCTATCGGAGCCGGAGGCATGGGCGAAGTCTTCCGTGCGCGTGATACGAAACTCGGGCGTGATGTCGCGATCAAGGTTCTGCCCGCGGCTTTCGCGCAAGATGCCGATCGGGTGGGCCGCTTTCGTCGCGAGGCGCAGATTCTGGCCACCCTCAACCATCCGAACATCGCGGCGATTTATGGTCTCGAGGAGGCGAACGGAACCGTCGGCCTCGTGATGGAACTCGTGGCGGGCGACGATCTCGCGCAGCGGCTACGCGGGGGTGCGGTGCCGGCGGAGGAAGCGATCGCCATCGCGAAGCAGATCGCCGAGGCGCTTGAAGAAGCCCACGAAAAGGGCATCGTCCATCGCGACCTCAAACCCGCGAACGTCAAAGTCACTCCGGACGGCAAGGTGAAGGTTCTCGACTTCGGTCTTGCCAAGGCTCTCGAAGGCGAAGCGGGCTCGAGCAGCAATTCACTCGACGTCTCGCACTCCCCCACGATGTCACGACACGCCACCGAGGCCGGCCACATCCTCGGCACCGCGGCTTACATGTCTCCCGAACAGGCGCGGGGAAAGCCCGTCGACAAACGCGCCGACATCTGGTCGTTCGGCGTCGTCTTGTTCGAGATGCTCACCGGCGAGCGTCTGTTTTCGGGCGAGACTGTCAGCGACGTTCTCGCCGCGGTCCTCACACGCAGTCCCGACTGGAAGGAGCTTCCCCCGGGCACTCCTCCCGGCATTCGCGCCCTGCTCCGCCGCTGCCTCGAACGCGACCCGAAGAAGCGCCTGCACGACGCAGCGGACGCCCGCATCCTGCTCGAGGACTCCGGGGTCCAGGAGGAGACATCGGGCGCGTCCGAGAAAGCGCCGCCTCCATCAAGCCGCTCGAACCTGGTGCGGGGAATCGCATTCCTCGCCGCCGGCGTCGCGGTGGGCTTTGGGGCGCACGTCCTCACAAGGGGAAACAAGGTCGAGCACCGAGCGCCGGCCGCGACCATCCGGTACGAAATCCCCCTTCCCGCCGCGCACTCGTTTCAAGGAGACTTGGCGCTTTCGCCCGACCAACGGACCCTGGTGTTCTCCGCGGCCGAGGATGCCACCGGAATCCGCCAGTTGTGGATCCGTCCCCTCGACTCTCTCGAATCGAGGAAGCTCGACAACACCGAGGACGCGCGCTTTCCCTTCTGGTCTCCCAACAGCCGTGAGTTGGGGTTCTTCGCCGGAGGTGAGTTGCGCGCCCTCGATACGGTGAGCGGCTCGCAGCGGGTGCTCGCCCGGACCGGCCCTTACGGCGAAGTTCGCGGCGCAAGCTGGAGTTCGACCGGGGTCATCGTCTTCAACCCAAGATTCACCGGCGCCCTCCAAAGGGTGTCGGAAAAGGGAGGACCGGTCGATGCCGCGTCGCGGCTGGAGAGTGCCCGCGGACAGGGGACCCACCGACTGCCGAACTTCCTTCCGGACGGGAAGCACTTCACCTTCTACATGTCTCCGGGAGGCGGGAGCGAACCCGGCGAGCTCTGCCTCGGCGAACTCGGCTCCCTCGAACATCGCTGCCTTGGGGTCGCGAGTTCATCGGGCTTCCCCACGTTTTCGGGGGAACTTCTCTTCGTTCGCGGAAAGGCGCTGCTGGCCCAGCGGCTCGAGGCCGAGAACGGCAAGCTGCTCGGTGACCCGATTCCGCTCGGCCCCGAGTTCCCTTCGAACATTGGCACGTCCGGCCAGCGGGCCATCTCTTCCAGCGGCGACGCGCTCGCCGTTCACCTCGGCGCTCCTTCCCGGAATCGGCTGGTGTGGGTGGATCGCAAGGGCATCGAGCAGCAGACCGTTTATGACCGCCCGGGGGACTGGATCTTCTACCCGCGGCTCGCCCCGGATGGGCGAAGGATCGCGATCGGCGTCTATCGCCCGAACGCCCTGGGCAACATCTGGGTCCTCGATCCCACTCGAGGCGGCGAAACGCCGATGACCCGCGACGGGGACAATCAGACCATGACCTGGTCGCGATCGGGTCGGGAACTGGCGATCATGAGCTTCGCCCCGGGCGGCGAAGCCTCGGTGCTGCGAGCCGATCCCGAAAAGGCGCAATCGGCTCGGCTGTGGAAAGTGGTGCCCGGCCTTGCAAACATCGACTCGTGGACCCTCGGCGATCGCGGCATCCTTTTGAGCGTGGTCACCGCGGAGACCGCCAGCGATATCTTTGAGCTGAGCGAGGCCGGAGAGCTGCGCGCGGTCCTCGCAACGCGCGCCACGGAGCACACGCCGGAGGCCTCGCCGGACGGCCGCTGGCTCGCTTACGTGAGCGACGTCGGGGGCCGGGAAGACGTGTACGTGGCGCCTATCTCGGGCGAGGGGAATGCGTGGAAGGTCTCCACCGCGGGCGGGAGTGAGCCGAGGTGGAGGCCCGACGGCAGTGAACTCTTCTATCTCGCCCCGGGGGGCCGCCTGCAGGCCGTCCCGGTGACACCCGGGTCGACCTTTGCCGCCGGCGAGCCGCAGGCCCTCTTCGCGGCCCGGTTCGACACCTCGGGAAACCGGGCGTACGACGTCTCCAGGGACGGGCAACGGTTCCTCGTCAACCTCAGTAAAGCGAGCCCCGGTTCACCGATCGTGGTGATCCTCGGGCTGGGTGAGGACATTCGGTCGCGGATGGCGCGCGCGCAAAACTAGTCCTCGTCGTTTCGGTCTGTGATAATGTGACCCCATGCCCAATATCACAGTCACGGTATCCGAGCAGACCTACAGGCGGGCCCGCGTACGCGCGGCCGAGCTTTCCACTTCGGTGAGTGCGGTGGTCGCCCGGTCGCTCGACGAGTTCGCCGCCGCGGGAACGGGGGCGGAAGCGCGCAAGCGCCGCTTCGAGGAACTCCGGGCTCAGACCCCGGTCCTTTCCGCGGCCGGGCGCCTCTCGCGCGAGGACCTGTACGCAAGGCCCGGCAGGCGCCGATGAGGTTTGTCGACACCAACATCCTCCTCTACGCCATAAGCAAGGATCCGGCCGAGCGTCGCAAGACCGAAATAGCGATCGAACTCCTCGGCGCGCCGGTCGGTGAACTCGCCCTCTCCGTTCAGGTCCTGCAGGAGTTCTACGTTCAGGCCACGAGAGTTTCGCGAGAAGGCGCCCTGCCCCACCTTTTGGCCGAGGCATACATCGAACATTGGCAGGCCCTTGAAGTCCAGGACAATACGCTCGACCTCTTCCGAGCCGCCGTTGCCTCCTCGCGGCGCTTCAAGATCTCGTACTGGGACGCGGCGATCGTCGAGGCCGCCCGGATGGCGGGCTGCGACATCGTCCTCTCGGAAGACCTGGGCGACGGCCAGTCCTACGGCGGCGTCCGGGTGCGAAACCCTTTCCGCCAGGGAGTGAAGCGGAAGACCTAAACTCTGCTCTCCCCACATGACGCTTGAAACCGGATCGCGCCTCGGGCCCTACGAGATCACCGCGCCCATCGGAGCCGGAGGCATGGGCGAAGTCTTCCGCGCCCGTGATACGAAACTCGGCCGCGATGTCGCCATCAAGGTGCTGCCCGCGGCTCTCGCGCAGGACGCCGAGCGCGTAGGTCGCTTTCGCCGGGAGGCGCAGATCCTCGCCACCCTCAATCATCCGAACATCGCCGCGATTTACGGTCTAGAGGAGGTAGGGGCGCCCCTGGTGGGCGCCCTGACCACACCTCTCGAAAGGGCGGGCACTGGGCCCGCCCCTGCAGGACTAACGATCGCCCTCGTGATGGAATTCGTCGAAGGCGAAGACCTCGCCGAGCGATTGAAGCGCGGCGCGATCCCGGTCGATGAAGCGATCGCCATCGCGAAGCAGATCGCAGATGCGCTCGAAGAGGCGCATGAGAAGGGAATCGTCCACCGCGATCTCAAACCCGCGAACGTCAAAGTGACTCCGGACGGCAAGGTCAAGGTCCTCGACTTCGGTCTCGCCAAGGCCCTCGAAGGCGATCCGGGCGCGAGGAGCATTGCAGGCGACGTGTCTCACTCGCCCACGATGTCGCGGCACGCCACCGATGCCGGCCTGATTCTCGGCACCGCGGCGTACATGTCACCCGAGCAGGCGCGCGGAAAGCCCGTCGACAAACGCGCGGACATCTGGTCGTTCGGCGTCGTGTTGTTCGAAATGCTCACCGGCGACCGTCTGTTTTCCGGCGAAACCGTGAGCGACGTTCTCGCCGCGGTCCTCACCCGCGAGCCCGACTGGAAGGCTCTCCCGGCGGTCACGCCACCCGGACTCTCGCGCTTGCTGCGCCGATGCCTGGAGCGCGATCCCAAGCGGCGCCTTCACGACATCGCGGACGCCCGCTTCGATCTCGACGACGCTGTGGTTCGAGGAAACACCGAGACCTCACGCAGGAGGCCGGCCATCCCCTTGCTCGGCGTCGTCTTGCTCACCGTACTTGGCGTTCTGGCCGGAGGCCTCGCGGCTCGTCGCCTCGACTCTTCGGCAAACCCGGGGACTTTCCACCTGGCGACCGTGCTGCCCCAGGCCAGTGATCTCGTGCGGCAGGCTTCGGGCTTTGCTCTCAGCCCGGACGGAGCCAGGGTTGTCTTCCGGCATGAGCAGGACGGCAAGCGCGGGCTCTTCATCCGCCCGCTCGACAGCCTGACCGTTGCTTTCATCCCTGGCACGGACGAAGGGATGGGGCCGACCTTTTCCCCGGACGGCCGGTCCCTGGCGTTCTTCTCGACGCCCGCGGCTGTCGGCACGTTTCAATTTTGAGCATTCATGGTGTCGGTCTGCATGCAAAATCAAATGAATTCCATCTTGGCGAACTGTTATCCTACTTTATAGCCGGACGGCCGTAATGACGGCTCGCCTCAACATTCAGCCGAAATTGCAAAGTGCATTTCCTGTGCGTTGGGAGATTGCGGCTGACCTTGTTCCCTATGATGAGGCGGTGGCGCGGATGGAGCGCGAAGTTGAGGCCATTGCAAAGGGTGAGGCCCCGGAACTGGTGTGGCTTCTGGAGCACCCTGCTCTTTACACGGCTGGTACTTCCTCCAAGGACAGCGATCTCATTTCGCCTGCGCGCTTTCCGGTGCATCATACGGGCCGCGGCGGGCAATATACTTATCATGGGCCGGGCCAACGCGTGGCCTAT
>JANNJB010000287.1:0-3901 GCA_031405615.1 Vicinamibacteria bacterium
GCGGGCCGAGCCGGGCGAACCGGCGACCATCTGCTCGGTCAGGCTCAGCCCGATGGGGTCGCGTCCCGCGAAGTATTTCCGCGCGACCGCTTCATTGATGATGACGACCGGCGCCCCACCCTTGATGTCCCTCTCGTCGAAGTCGCGACCGCGCCGAAGTCCTGTTCCGAGTGTCTCGAAGAATCCGGGCGACACCATCGTGTAGTCGACGTTGATGAACTCCTTCGGCTTGGGGACGTAGCCCGGCACACCGATGCTCACCCGCATCCCCGACGGCTGGATCGGGACATGGCGCGACAGCGCCGCGTGGCCAACACCCGGAAGGGTTCGGACTTCGCTCAACAGATTCTCGTAGAAAGCGCGGCCCCGATCCTCGTCATATCCCTGTCGCGCAAGGTCAAGACGCGCCACCAGACCGTTGTCGACCACGAAGCCGGGCTTCGTCGACGCCGCGCGGGCGAGAGTGTGAAGGAGGAGACCCGCACCCACGAGCAGAATCGCCGAGAGCGCTACTTGCGCCACCACGAGGGAATCCCGCAGGCGGCTTCTCGGCGCCCCCGACGACTGCGCCACGCGAAGCGCGGAAACGAGGTCCGCCCTCGACCCCCGCGTGGCCGGCACGAGGCCGAAGAGCGCGGTCACGACCATCGCGAGTCCGCCCGCGAACAGCAGCGGCCGGCCGCTCAGGAGAGACGACACCGATTCAACGGGAATCGCGAAGCCCGAGGGCAAGAGGGCCACGAGAGCCTGCCGAACCGCGACCGCGACCATGATCCCGAGGGCTGTAGCGAACAGACTCGTGAGGAGGCTCTCCACGAGCAACTGACGAACCAGCCGGCCGGCGGAAGCGCCGAGCGCCGCCTTGGTGGCAATCTCCACGCGCCGGCTCTCGCCATGCGCCAGTTGAAGCGAGGCCGCATCCGCGCAGGCAAGAAGGAGCAGAAGACCAACCACGCCGAGCAGCAACCACGACAACTTCCGGGTCGAGTTCGGTCCGCCAAAATCGATCGCAGCCTCGCGGGCCGAAACAAGAGCCGGGAAAGGATCCGCGTCTCGCCCGGCCTGAGGGGAGGCCCGCCGCGCCGCGATGGTGTCGAGCCGGCTTTGCGCCTGCTCGATCGTGACGCCCGTTGCAAGCCTCCCCACGATGTCGAGCCAGGAGAACTGACGGTTGTCGAGCGGGTCGACAAAGTCGCGCCCCGGACGCTGCACGCTCCAGTCCGGCGCGGCGGCGCCATGCATGGCCATCGGCATCCACACGAGCGGCCGGGAGTCGAGATTCACTCCCCTGAAATCTTTTGGCATGGCGCCAACGATCGTGAACGGCCGACCGTTGATCCGCAGCGGGCGTCCGGTCGGGTCCGGCCCGCCGAAGAGCCGTCGCGAGAGAGTCTCCGAAATCACCGCCACCGGATGACCGTCGCGTTCCATGTCATCGGAGGGCGCGAGCGTTCTCCCGTAGGCAGGCCGCGCGCGCAGCACCTCGAAGTAATTGCCGGTCACGAGAGCGCCGGTCACTCGTTGTGGCGTCCCCTGCCCCTCGGCGATGTGCAGCGCGATCCAATCGGAATAGGCGGCGAGGCCGGTGAAGAGCGCGCCCTCGGACCGATAGTCAGCGTAGACGGGGAAAGACGAGTTCGAATGGTTCGTCGGATCCGCTCGCTCTGCCGGCGATCCGACCGCATTGATCCGAATGAGCCGGTCGCCCTCAGGCAGATCGAAGGGACGGAACAGCGTGGCGTCGACAAGCGTGAAGATCGCGGTCGAGGCCCCGATTCCGAGCGAAAGGATCACGCAGACCACGCCGAAATGGCCGGGACGCGATCGGAAACGCGCGAGCGCGAGCCGTAGGTCGTGGACGAACACTGTGAGGTGCGTATCAATGCCCATGCCAGTCAGAGTTGTTGCTGATAACCAGCTTTTATTCAGAGCTTTAAGAAGCCTGCGACCGAACTCAGTTCGAGATATTTCGTCCCATAAACGAACACCTGCTTCCCGACGCTGTGGTCAGTCTCGCTCAGCGCACCGCTGCGCTTCCGACATGACGTTGGGGCCCATGAGTTCCAGAACCTTCAGGCTCTGGGCGGAGTTCTCCCGAGCGAAGGTCGCCCCGGGACATTCGAACACCTGGTCCCCGCGGGCGGACAAGTCAACGCGGCCCCGGAAAACGGTCAGAAAGCACCCGGCATGTTCCCAGCTGTGCCTCAACTCCTCGCCGTGCGGAGACCAATTCTGGTGAAAGCACCCGGCAGCGTGGCCGGTGTTCATGAGGGGCGCGAACCCAGGCGTGTTGTCGGGTAGAACACCGATCACCTGCTCGGCGCCGCCTATGGAGCTGTGGTCGCCGTAACCCACGATGAAGAGCTGCCCGCGATAGCGATAGAGAGTCGTCCCGCCGCTCGAGTCCGGGCCGATGAGCCGCCAGTGTCCGTCCGCTTCGCGGCGCAGATCCTCCCAAGTGACGTCCTGGATGCCGAGGGGCGGTTCGGGTGAGTCGGTCACGCGGTGAGAATACCCAAGGCGCTAACGGATACCGACGAGTAGCGCGAAGCTTGCCCTTGGGGAACGGCCGAGGTACGAGCACGAAACGACGAGTACGAGTACGAAGTTCCGCGGCAAGCCGCGGCCGGAGGGGCAGTCACGCCGGTTGCTACGTCTCGGTCGTGAGAGGGCAGGACTCCACCCAAGGAGCGCATCGCCGTCCATCAGGGTGAGGACGGCGATGGTGCCGTCACTATTTGAATGGAGTCCTGCATTGAGTCTCACGCCCTCGAACGCAACCGACCCGCCCGCCGCTTCCCTCGCGCCGCACGCGCCCGAAACGGCGCCGCCCCTCGACCACGAACGCCTCGACTGTTTTCAAGTCGCGCTCGAATTCGCCGCCATGGTTCCCGCGCTGACGAAGGCCGCCCGTCCCGCCCTTCGCGACCAGATCGAACGCGCCTCCTCTTCAATCGCGCTGACCCTCGCCGAGGGCTGTGCGCGCAGGACCAAGCGCGATCGCCATCACTTCTTCTCGATCGCACAAGGCTCCGCGATGGAGTGCGCTGCCGCCATCGACATCCTCCGAGTGACTGGCTGCCTCAGTCCCGCTGACGCCACCCGCGCGAAGCACAAGCTCACCCGCATCGTGCAGATGCTCGTCGGCCTCCGCCGCAGCCGTTAACATCCCACCCATCCATGGCGCCCGACGCCGAACCGCCGTTCCCTCAATCCCGAGGCCGAAACTCCGCCCTCCCGAAGGCGAGGCATCGGCCTGTGCCTCTCGGGCGGCGGCTTCCGCGCCATGCTCTTCCACGCAGGCGTCATCCAGCCCCCGTCGAACTCGGGATCGCCACCCAGTTGCGCAACAAGGCGGTCGGTGACGTGAACTTCAGCGGCTGCTTCGTGGCCCGAGGACTGCTTCGTCGGAGGCTTCTCGATGGCCTCCTCGCAGTGACGGACCAACGTCAACGATCCGTCGTTGGGCGGCAACATGAACGTGAACCTAGGCTCGGACGAACCGTCGTGAGGTGTGCAACTCGGGACGTGGACGTGGAACGACGTTGGGCCGCTGGCTTCGACTGGAAGCCGTCCGATGGGCTCAGCCACCGGACCGGTGGCTTCGGGTCGCGGGACACGCGCAGCGTGCCCCTAGTTCAGTCGTGTCGAAGCGCGTCTATCGGATTCACCGAGGCCGCGCGGCGGGCCGGGACCCAATGGGCGACGACCGCGGCCAAACCAAGAACGCCCACGGTGGTCAGCAGAGTGGTCGCGAGGCGTACGAGCGGCTGATCCTCGACGCGATGCTCGGTGACGCAACGCTCTTCACCCGCGAGGACGAGGTCGAGGAGCAGTGGAAGCTCGTCGACGCGATCCTCGGCGGGTGGTCCCGTGACCGGCCCAACTTCCCGAACTACCC
>JANNJB010000288.1:0-4864 GCA_031405615.1 Vicinamibacteria bacterium
CGTCGCCCAGGCCGGGGAGACGCCACCAGGGGGCCCCGGGGATCGGCGCGTCGAGGACGAACGAGTCTCCCTTGGGTCGCGCGAAGTACTCGCGGGCCCGGACCAGCCGCGGCGGAGCCTTTGGATCATCGACGACCTGGCCTGGACGCAGAGTGCGGAACAGGCCCGCCGGGTGGAGCCTCAGGAAGGCCCGGGTGACCTCTTCGTCGAGCACCTCGCTCTTCGCGAAGATCTTCATCTGGCCGCGTTCCGTGGCCGGACGCGGTTTGAACGTCACCCGTCCTTTGCCGACGAACACCAGAGCGGTGGGTCCGGCTTCCTGGGTGTTCAGGAAGAACGTGCCGTCGATCATGCGCAGGGTGAAGTCCTCGAGTTCGATGGTCTGCCCTGACGCGACGTGGCCCTGCGTCTGAAGCTCGAGATGGACCATTCCGTCGACCCCGCCGAAGGTCTGCCGCGAAACCACGCGCCAGCCGGCCGCACGCCTCCTCCACAAGAGGCTCCACTGTTCCACCGAGCCGCGGGGCTCCGTGATCTGGGACAGTGTTCCGAGGGTGACCGCGGTGTCGCCGGTCGCGCCGATGGACGGCGGGTCCGAGGACAGGATCACTTGCTGAGCCGAGAAGACGCCGCGCAGGTGAGCTTCCTCTTCGGCGCGAGCCGCCGGGCTCTCGAACTCCCAGGCGGCGATCGTGCCTGGGAAATCCTTCTGCCGAAGCGCGTTCTCAAACGCCTTCACCGCGCCCATCAGGTCCCGATCGACTGAGGACTGTGCGCTCGCGTTCGCTAACATCACCGAGCTGACCGCCCAGACGCAGGCGATCAGGCGCGCTGCGACGCGTCGCCTCTTCCCGCCCTTCGAGGACAAATAACCCGGCATGAATGAATCCGTCTCACTATTTACCGCATTCGTGGCGGGAATCGTTTCTTTTGTCTCTCCGTGTGTCCTGCCCATCGTGCCCGGATACCTTTCCTTCATCAGCGGGATCAACGTCTCAAAATTCAAAAATGTGGAGACGCCCAGGGATCAGGCGCGGCGGGTCGTCATCACCTCTTTGTTCTTCGTTCTCGGCTTTTCCACGGTTTTCGTCCTCCTCGGGGCGGCCGCCACGATGGTCGGGTACTACCTGCAACAGTACAAGCGGGTGCTCGGGATCATCGGCGGCGTGGTCATCATCGTGCTTGGCCTGCACATGATGGGAGTTTTCCGGATCAAGTGGCTGCTCGGGGAAATGCGCGCCGAGGTGAAGCAGAAACCCTTGGGTCTCTTCGGCGCCTACGTGGTGGGTATCGCGTTCGCGTTCGGCTGGACGCCCTGCATCGGCCCCATCCTCGCGGCCATCCTGCTCTACGCTTCCCAGCAGGAGACGGTCACCCAGGGCGTGGTTCTGCTCTCCGCATACTCCGCGGGCCTTGGGATACCGTTCATCCTCGCGGGTCTCGCGGTGAACTGGTTCTTCGCCGCCTCGGCCCGCATCAAGACGCAGATGCGGCGGGTGGAGATCGTCTCCGGCGTTCTCCTCATCGGCGTCGGCCTCCTGCTCGTGACCGACCGCCTGAGCGCCATCGCCCAGTGGTTCACAAAAATGTTCCCAAGCCTGGCCATGTTGGGTTAGACGCCGAGCCACGACCAGCCGATTTGACCTCTCGTCACCCCGGCGGAAGCCGGGGCCTAGCGCGAACTCCCTTTACCGACCGCGAAGAGACGCGACGAACTACTGCCGCATGGGTTTGAGCGTCGCCTCGTCGACAAGCAGCTTCGTCCCCGTCGCCTTCCTCACTTCGTCGAGCGTGACGCCGTCCGCGATCTCGATGAGGTGAAGGCCGTCCTTATGGACTTCGATCACCGCGAGTTCGGTGATGATGAGGTTCACGCAGCGTTTTCCGGTGAGGGGAAGCGTGCATTGCTCCACGATCTTGTGGGCGCCCTTGGCGGTGTGCTCCATCGTGATCACCACGCGCTTCGCCCCCGCCACCAGGTCCATGGCCCCGCCCATGCCCTTCATCATCTTGCCGGGGATCATCCAGTTCGCGAGATTGCCTTCGCGATCGATCTGAAGCGCGCCCAGGATGGTGAGGTCGACGTGACCGCCCCGGACCATCGCGAAGGAATCCGCGCTCGAGAAGTACGAGGTGCCCGGAAGTTCCGTGACGGTTTCTTTGCTGGCGTTGATGAGGTCGGCGTCCTCGGTTCCGGCGGCCGGATACGGTCCCACGCCCAGCATGCCGTTTTCGGAGTGCAGGACGACGCTCACGCCCTTCGGCACGTAGTTCGACGCCAGGGTCGGTATGCCGATGCCGAGATTCACGTAGAAGCCGTCGCGCATTTCGAGGGCGGCGCGCCGGGCGATGCGCTCGCGGACCGCGTCGATTTCGATGGCGCCCTGTCCTTGAACCGTCCGCTTCTCGATCCGCTTCTCGTACCGCTCGCCCTTCACCACACGCTGCACGAAGATCCCGGGGGTCATGATCGCGTCGGGTTCGAGGGAACCCGCGGGCACGATCTCCTCGACCTCGGCGATCGTCACCTTCGCGGCCATCGCCATCATGGGCGCGAAGTTCCGAGCGGTTTTCCGGTAGATGAGGTTGCCTTCCGTGTCGGCCTTCCAGGCCTTGATGAGGGCGAAGTCGGCGCGCAGGGCGTGCTCGAGGATGTGGGGCCGTCCGTCGAACCAGCGGACCTCTTTGCCTTCGGCGATCAGCGTGCCGTAGCCCGTGGGTGTGAAGAACGCCGGCACTCCAGCGCCGCCCGCGCGCATCCGCTCGGAGAAGGTGCCCTGGGGCACCAGTTCGACTTCGATCGAGCCGTCAAGCGCCATGCGCTCGAACACCTTGTTCTCGCCGACGTAGGTGGAGATCATCTTCTTCACGAGGCCGGCTTCGAGCAGGAAGGTGATTCCGAAATCCGAGGTGCCGGCGTTGTTGCTCCCAAGGGTCAGGTTCTTCGGGCCTTTTTCCTTGAGCGCCTGAATCAGGTTCTCGGGCAGACCACACAGGCCGAAACCGGAGAGGAAGAGAGTGGCGCCGTCGGGGATGTCCTTGACCGCTTCCGAAGCCGAACTGAAGATCTTGTTCATGGACCCACGATCTTAAGGCGAAGGCCGTCCTGGCCTAGGCCGGCCGGTGCGGTCGGGCCTCAACGCCTTGCTTCCTGGCCCGAACCGTGTACGCTCCTTCACGTCATGAAGAGTCCCGACCTCGCAGCACCCTACATGCTCGTTGCTTCGCCCCTCATGAATGATCCGAAGTTCGCGCGGACCGTCATGGTCATCGGCCATCACGACAAGACCGGCGCTCTGGGCTGGGTCGTGAACCGCGTCCTCGATGTGAGCGTTCAGGATGTTCTTCCCGATCGTCTCGCCTCCGGACTTCATCCCGACACCCCGCTCCGTCTGGGCGGTCCGGTGGGGGCCACGGGTCTCACCGTGCTCCTGCGCGATCCGCTGAGCGAGGACGCCACCGAAGTGGCGCCGGGACTCTTCGCCTGCGGCAACGCGAACATCCTGCCCATCGCTTTCTCTGAGCCGCCCGACGGCGACGTGGCCGAGGCGATCCTCGTCATCGGTTACGCGGGCTGGGAAGCCAAACAGCTCGACCGCGAGATCACCGACGGCTGGTGGTTCGTGCTCGGCTACGACCCTGAACTCGCGTTCGCGCATGCCGCAGCCGATCTATGGGACGCGTCGATGGAGCGCCTCGGCCTCGCCGCCGCCACGGCGTTTGGACGGTCGGAACAGATTCACTGACCGCGCCGTCTTTTCTGCGGCTTTCGCCCGCAGCCCTGTCGACTCTCGGGCTCGCGGCGCTTTCGCTGTACATCCTTCGAGACGCGGTCTTCTTCGGAGAGGCATTCTTCGAAAGGGATCTGGCGTGGCTCTACTATCCCCAGGTTGAGGCCTTCGTGCGCGCGGTGGGCGAGGGCGCCCTTCCGCTGCGGGATTCCACGATCGGCTTCGGGCAACCTCTTCTCGGGAGCCCGGACACCCAGATCCTCTACCCGCCGGGCTGGCTGCATCTCATCATGCTGCCTGACCGGGCCTACACCCTTCTGGTTCTGATCCACTTCCTCATCGGCGGTCTCGGAGCCGCCGCATTGTGCAGGCGGATGTCCGGGTCCTACCGGTCAGGTTTTTTTGCCGGCGCATTCTGGGTCGTCAGCGGTCCGTTCCAGTCGGCGCTCAACCTCTGGCACCACTTCTCGAGCGCTGCATGGATGCCCTGGGTTCTCCTGGCCTTCGACCGGCTCCTCGAAAAGCCGGATCTGCGCCGCATGCTCGTGACCGGCGCGGTCTTCGGCCTGCAGATCCTCGCCGGGTCCGCGGATCTTTGTGTGATGACGATGCTTCTCGCTCTCGTGCGACTGCTTTGTGAAGGGCGATCGCTTCGGGTCGATCTTCCGAGGCGAGGGCTCGTCATCATCGGGGCCATCGGCATTTCCGTGAGCCTTGGGGCCGGCATCTGGATGCCCGCTCTCGAGGTGGTGCGAACTTCGGGCCGCAGCGCACTGCCGCGGGAATCGCGCACCGAGTGGTCGGTCCACCCCCTGATCGCTGTCGAAACGGTTCTGCCAATTCAGGCTGGCGCGCTTCCCATGAGTCCGGAATCCGCCAAGAGGCTGACCGACGGGCGGCCACCTCTTTTGAAATCGCTCTTCCTGGGCTCCCTCATGGTCCCGCTGGTGGCCGCAGGTCTTCTTAACGCAGCCGTGTCAATCAGGCACCGGCTCTTTCTCGCTGTGGGCGGCGGATTCGCCGTCGCCGCCGCGCTCGGAAGGTTCACGCCCGTCTATGACCTGCTCGTGACTCTTCTCCCGCCCCTGACTCTGTTCCGTTATCCGGTCAAGCTCATGCTCCCTGTGTCCCTT
>JANNJB010000289.1:0-3672 GCA_031405615.1 Vicinamibacteria bacterium
GAGACGGGAATGGTGCCCACACCGTAGGCGAGGTGCAGGCAGGGGAAAACGAATGACTGCGGCGCCTTCGCGAGATCGGTGGCGAGGCTCCACGACTTCGGGCCACGCGTGTGCGGACACAGGGCCGGTTCGATGCACGCGGGCGGACACAACCACTCCGCGTACGACATCGCGAGATCGCCGGCTTTCGTCTCGCGCAGCAGCGGGGGACGCGCCGGAGGTTTGGCGAGGTCAAAGGTCCGCTTCAGGAACAGACCATGGCGCGAGAGGTCCGCGGCCAGCCAGTCGAGGAGGACATGCGGCGCCCAGTGGTACGGGACCAGGTGATCGCCCGGGGAGGCGTTCCTTAGATTCGCGGCGAGCCAATCGTCCCACGACGCCACATCGAGGCGTACCCGTTCGCTGACCATTGCGGCGACGGCGCAGCGGGCGTCGCGATCCACCACCACGATCCGCCCGAACGTGATCTTCCCCGCGGCTTCCGCCTTGAACAGCCGTCTCAGGTAGCCGGCGTGGATGTCCGGGCCGCCGACAACGATGAAGTTCGGGATGTGCGCGGGGGCCGTGGTGAACCTTCCTACTTCCTGGAGTCGAGAACCTTCTTCACCCGCGCCCGGAAGAGATCGGCGAGCATCCGGCCCCGCTCGGTCTCCTTCGCCACCCACTCGGTGTTGCGGAGAATGGTGGGGTTGAAGTCCTTGCGGAGTTGCTCGAGGTACGGCTCGAGCTTGGCATACATGAAGATGCCCTCGCCGTTTGTCTCCATGAAGAACTCGGTGTTGACGATGCCGTGTTTCACGAGACCGTAGACCATCTCCCAGTAGGTACCGAGCTGGCGGTAGGCCGCGTTCAACTCGTGACCCGCGGTGGTGATGGCTTTCACCTCATCGTAGTTCGCGGGCCAGAACTTGCCGTTGAAGGCGTCGCGTGAAGCGCGCATGACCGGCTCGCGCCGCATCTCGTAAACGCGCAGAAGGAGGTCCGCGTCCTGGTAGTCGGGTGTTCCTTTAGCCATGATGCTCCTATTTTTTCAACTCGCGCTCGAACAACTTGAAGATGCGATTGTATTCGTCCGCCCAGCTCGTCTCCTCGACGAAGCCGTGGTCCTCCACCGGGTACATCGCGAGTTCCCAGTTGTCCTTTCGGAGTTCGATCAACCGCTGGGCCAGTCGCACCGAGTCCGAGAAGTGGACGTTGACGTCGATCACGCCGTGGCAGATGAGCAGCGCGCCCTTCAGCCCTTCGGCGAAGTAGATCGGCGAACTCTTCTTGTAGGCCTCGAGGTCGGTCTGCGGCACGTTCAGGATGGCCGACGTGTAGCCGTGGTTGTAGTGGGCCCAGTCGGTCACCGGCCGCAACGCCGCGCCCGCCGCGAAGACATCCGGCGTGGTGAACATCCCCATCAACGTGATGAAGCCGCCGTAGCTTCCGCCATAAACGCCGATCCGCTTGGGATCAACGCCGTGTTCCTTCACGAGGTACTTCGCGCCATCGACGATGTCGTTGAGATCCGCGCCGCCCATGTGGCGGTAGATCGCGGTCCGCCAGTCGCGGCCATAGCCGGCGCTGCCCCGATAGTCCACGTCGAGGACCACGTAGCCCTTCGAGGCGAGGAGGTGATGAAACATGTATTCGCGGAAGTAGGTCGACCAGTAGCGATGAGCGTTTTGAAGGTAGCCGGCACCGTGGACGAAGATCACCGCGGGACGCTTCGCGTGCGGCTTTTCGCCCAGATCCTCGGGCCGGTAGAGACGCGAGGGGACCTTCACGCCATCGCGCGCCGTGACCATCACCACTTTGGGATCGAGCCACTTCCCCGCCTGCCATTCAGCGGAGGGCGAGGTGGTGAGCTTCTTCGCGAGGCCGTTCGCGAGCGGGCCGACGAAGACCTCGGGCGGCCTGTTGCCCGCGGAGTAGACGGTGGCGAGCATCGTTCCATCGGGCGACACGTCCGCCGCGTGGGCGCCCACCGCGGTGGTGATCCGCGTCCGCGCTCCCCCGGCCGCGGGCATCGAGTAGAGATGCCGTTCTCCGGCCCCGGCTTCGGTCGACGTGAGATAGAAGGTGTTCCGGTCGGGGGAGAGGGCGATGTCCGTGATCTCCCAGGCCCCACTCGTGAGCGCTTTCACATCGGGACTCGAGGCCGGGGCATCGACCGTGTAGAGGTGCATGTAGCCGGTCTTCTCGGAACTGAAGTAGAACGTCTTCCCGTCGGCCAGGAAGCCGGACGCGTTCTGGAACAACTCGCGGATCCAGGCGTCGTCGTGGTCGGTGAAGAGGACCGAGGCCGCGCCCGTCGCAGGGTCGACGCGCACGATCCAGCGATCCTTGTTGTCGGCCGAACGCACCGCAGCCACCGCGACCTTGCCGTCGCGCGAGAGGCCCAAAAGCGACCAGCGCGCATCACGCTCCTTCGTTTCCGTTTTGCCGTCGGTGGTCTTCGTTTCGTTCTTGAGCGCGGCCAGACTCGCGGTCACGACTTTGCGCGATTCCAGACTGAGGACCTGGAGCTTCGTCTTGTTCTGGTTGTCGCCCACGCGATTGCGAGTGGGAATGGGCGTGGGATACGACGACTCGGTGATGTAGTTCGGCACGTCGGCGGTTTTGGAGCCGGTGGCGCGGACCGAGATCGTGGCGTAGACGTGCGCGCCGTCGGCGGAGAGGACAGCGTCTGTGATGGTCTCGCCTTCCGCGATATCGATCTTCGGAAGCGCCTCGGCCTCGCTCTTCGCTTCGCGCGTCTTCCGCTCGTCGGCGGTCTTCTTCACATACGCGAGGAGTTTCAATTCTTCGTCGCGAACCGCCTTCTGCGAATCGGTGAGGGTGGGATCCTTCTTCTTTGGGCCGGCTTCGTAGACCTGGACCAGCGCGCCTTCACCGTCTCCCGAGATCGGAATGAGAAAGAGCGCGCCCTCGCGGAGAAAGGAGACGTGGGTTTCGTTCCTCGCGAAACGCGGACGGCCCTCGGCGCCGCTGGTGCGGGTGATGACGCGGCGTGTCTTCGCGACGGTGTCGACGAGAACGACATCCCCGGACTGGGAGAACACCGCGCGGCGGCGCGCCTTGTCCCAGTCGGCTCCCTGGTTCGGAACCCCCTTGCGCTCGGCGTCGGTGAGCTTCCTCGTCTCGCCGCGCGCCGCATTGCCGACCCAGGTCGAGGTCTCGGTGTCTCCGGTCTGCCGCCACTCGAACCAGAACTCCAACGAGTCGCCGGCCCAGCGGACGGAGTCGGGCGCGTACCCCACGAGCTTGGGCCCGCGCATGATCGACGCCACCGAATAGTCGAAGGGCGCAGGCCGCGCCGCCGCGATCAACGACGAACCGGCGAGGGCAAACAGGAGGAATTTCTTCATGGCGTCCGCTCGTGGAATGGGACGGGAGTGTACCCAATCTTCGGAGCAGGGTCGTCGCACGCTGCGCGTGCCCGTTCGACTCCTGTCCCCTTACGAGGAGGGTCGCGCACGACGCGACGGCGGCCCGTCGTCACAAACGCGGGGGAGCAAGTTCCAGCCCTTCCGAGAAACCAGGGCCATGGCCTCGAGCTTCGTGTGCACGTCCAGCTTCTTGAGGATGTGCTGAACGTGGTTCCGTGTCGTCGCCAAAGAGATGCGGAGCGTGCGTGCGATGTCCTTGTTGGCCTGTCCCGAAGCGATGGCGCTAAGCACGTCCTGC
>JANNJB010000290.1:0-2394 GCA_031405615.1 Vicinamibacteria bacterium
CGCGGCACGCGCATCCTCGGCGGGCTGTCGATCGTCGGAGTGACGTTCCTCGCGCTGCTGGGCCTGTGGTGGTCGCCCGAGGACACAGTAGCACATGCCGAGGGCGAAGAAGTTCTTCGAACGGTCGACCGACTTGGCGTCGAGGCCCGTCTCCCTGGTCGCGGCCTTGGTGAGCTTGAGCAGATCGACCTGAAAGACGCGGAAGCCTGCGAGCGACCCGTCTTCGAGCGGGTTGCTCGTGATCTTCGCCTTCTTGAAGTCGACCTCGGTGAAGCTGTCGGAATTGACGATCAGGATCCCGCCGGTCTTGAGGTCGGCCACGTTGGTCTTGAGGGCCGCGGGATTCATGGCGATCAGGACGTCGACCGCGTCGCCCGGGGTGTAGACCTCGGTGGACGAGAAGTTGACCTGGAAGCCCGAAACGCCCGGGAGCGTGCCCTGGGGCGCGCGGATCTCGGCGGGGAAGTCGGGGAAAGTGGAGAGGTCGTTGCCGAACAGCGCCGCGGTGTTCGTGAACTGGCTGCCCGTGACCTGCATACCGTCGCCCGAGTCGCCGCAGAACCGGATGACCGCGCTCTGGAGCTGCTCGCGTTTGGTCTGGCTCGCCGCCGCAGCGGGAGCTGTTGCCGTTGACATGATGGTTCCCTTCCTAGGTCCGTTTGACGCGGGGGAGTCTACGTCAGGGGGAAGGGTCGTCCCATCGGGGACGCATGGTGCATTTGCGTCATTTCGCGGGGCTTTGTGGGCCGCGCGGGCCGAAATGCGTCGGCTTGCGCGCCGTGGGATCCTCGCGGCCTGTAGGGGCACGCTGCGCGTGCCCCGAAACCGATCACGCCGCGACCGATGGATAAACGCGTGTATTGGGTGTTGGCCCGGCGATTTCAGGCCACGCGCAGCGTGCCCCTACGGTGCCCCGCAACCGCGGCCCCGAACCGACGAAACCCCGATCACCGCGACCCATCGGACAAACGGGTATGCGGGTGTTCGACCAGGGATTTCAGGGCACGCGCAGCGTGCCCCTACGTTCCGCACGACCCATCGCTCGTCGCGCCCCAACGATGTGTCGCACAACCCGTCGCGCGTCGCCCTGTAGGGGCACGCTGCGCGTGCCCTGGAACCGCGAACGGCCGCGTCACCGTCGGGGCACGCGCGGCGTGCCCCTACAGACACGTTCCGTATACTGCGGAATCATGATTATTCGTCGCCCCAACGATGTGAAGTCGTCCGAGATCACGCCCGAGTCGCTCTTTCTCAACCGTCGCGAATGGCTGGCCGCGGCGGGCGGCGCTGCGACCATCAGTGCGGTCGGCGGAAATGCGTTTGCGCAGGATCCGCAGCCCGTCGGGAAACCGTTCGGCCTCCAGCCCGACGACAAGCCCACGCCATGGCAGGACGTCACCACCTACAACAACTTCTACGAGTTCGGCACCGACAAATCCGACCCGGCACGGAACGCGAAGAACTTCAAGACCTCGCCCTGGACGATCACCGTCGACGGTCTCGCCGGGAAACCCGGGAAGTTCCTGCTCGAAGACTTCATCAAACCGTCCACCGTCGAAGACCGGATCTACCGCCACCGCTGCGTCGAGGCGTGGTCGATGGTGGTGCCGTGGCGGGGAATTCCCCTCGCCGATGTGATCAGGCGCGCCGAGCCCATGGCGAATGCGAAATTCGTCGCGTTCACGACGCTCATGGATCCGAAACAGATGCCCGGCCAGCAGCTGGGCGTGCTCGACTGGCCGTATACCGAAGGTCTGCGTTTGGACGAGGCGCTCCACCCGCTCACTCTTCTCGCCACCGGCGTCTACGGCCGCCCGATGCCGAATCAGAACGGCGCGCCGATCCGTCTCGTGGTCCCCTGGAAGTACGGTTTCAAGGGAATCAAGTCGATCGTGAAGATGACGTTCACGGACAAGCAGCCGAAGACCGCGTGGAACGTCTCGGCGCCACAGGAGTACGGCTTCTATTCGAACGTCAATCCCGCGGTCGATCACCCGCGATGGAGCCAGGCGAAGGAACGGCGCATCGGCGAGTTCCTAAGGCGTCCCACGCTGCCCTTCAACGGCTACGCGGATCAGGTCGCCACGCTCTACGCGGGCATGGACCTCAAGAAGTTCTACTGAAGAGCGTGCGCGAACCGCGCGGCTTCGGGGCGGCGCTCATCGTGGCCTCGCTCGTCCCGGCGTCCTACGCGATCTACGGCCTCGCCTCCGACATTCTGCGCGGCACCCGCGTCTTCGGGTCGAACCCCATCAAGGAAGGCGAACACTTCCTGGGTGAGTGGACTCTTCGCTTCCTCGTCCTGACCCTCGCGATCACCCCGCTTCGCCAGCTTCTCAAGTGGTACTGGCTCGCGCGGCATCGACGCACTCTGGGCCTGCTTGCCTTCACGTA
>JANNJB010000291.1:0-24264 GCA_031405615.1 Vicinamibacteria bacterium
GACCGAAGCGGCCACACCGCGACCGAGTCGAAGACCTTTGTGATCGATGGCCGCGCTCCGCAGGTGACTCCGAAGGTGCAGAAAGTGGCGCGGGTGGGCGATGAGATCGTTCTGACCGCTTTCACGGACGACGATGTCATCTTCCTCTCCGCTCGAGTCGGCAACCTACCGCCGGTGCCGATGCGCTGGGACAAGGCCGCGAACGCATCCACCGGCCGCTTGCGGCTTCCCGCCTCGGTGGCCGGGGTGCAGGAAGTTGTCTTCGAGGCCGTCGACCTGGCCAAGAACGTGGGTTTTGGTCGGGCGAAGCTGGAGGTTCGCCGGTGAAGCCGCGCGTACCCCATCTCGTTCGCGTGGGCGCGTTGAGCCTGGCTGGGGTGGTGTTCCTCGGCGCGGCGCAGAAGCCCATGATCACCTGGGAGGATCTCACCGAGGTCGACTGGCTGTACGAGATCGCCACTCGCTTCTCGTTGGTCGATTCCCACCGCGTTCACTACAAGACTCCGACTGCCGAACTCGCGACGCTCCTCGAAGCTCGAACCGAACCCGACGCTCTGCGTCATCTGGCGCAGGCGCAGATGGACCTTGGGCAGCGCGACCGGGCGCTCGCCACCATCGAGCAATGGGCCGCCGCCGCGGCCGCGTCGGCCACGGATGCGCCGGGTGTGGGTTTTGAAGAAGCCGCCCGCTGGGCGTGGTCGCACGGCGCCCACGGTCGCGCGTTCGAATTCGCGGACAAGGCGATCCCCGGTCTCAAAGGCGAAACCCAACGCGCTCTCGCGAACCTGCGCGTCGAGTGGGCGGGGCAGCAGCCCTCGCTTCGTGATCGGCGCGAGATGCAGCGCGCGGCCCTGGAACTCAATTCCACCGATTGGGCCACCGCCTACACCTGGGTCGACAATGACATCTCGGGAGACAACCTCGATGAAGCTACGAGCGGCCTCGCGAACCTTCCGAAGAACACGCCCGACGAGCCCGCGCTCGTTCTTCGCGCCCGCCTTCGCGTGGCGCAGCTTCGAGCCGCCGAGGTTCTGAACGATCTCGAGACGGCCATCGGCCGCAATCCCCGCCGCGGACGTCTCCTGGCCGCGGCCTACGTGAGTGCCATCGACCAGGCCGCCAAATCCCGTCCGGAGGAGTGGCGGCAGGCCCTGAACTCGCGTTTCGACGCGCCGGCGCTCGCGCGGCTCTTCACCTACTTCAAGGGCCAGCAGCGCGGCGATGCGTGCCTTGCTCTCCTCCAGCAGCTCGATCGCCGATACCAGAAAGACCTCGATAGAGCGGGTTGGGCGCTTGTTTCATCGCTCTACTCCGAGATCGACGCGGTTCCCGAAGCGTTCCGGGCGCGGCTCGCCGCGGCCACGTTCGCGGATCCGAAAGCCGCCGAGGCCGATCTCGCCGAACTGACCCGCTTGGCCCTTCGCGCAGGCGGCCGGCCGCTCGCGTGGGGAAACTACTCGGACGCCGACTATCGGTGGGTGGCGCGGATGGACCCGACGCCGGGCTTCTGGACCGGCGGGTTGTCGCTCCTCCTGACCGGTCAGGACTGGGGTGAAGCGCTGAGCCGGCTCGAAGCCGAGTCGATACCCGAGCGCACCTTCGGCGCCGCGCGGGCCCTCCTCGCCGAACTCGCGAAACGCAACGCCACGAACCCGGAGATCCCCGATCTCAAGGTGGAGGTCATGCAGCGTCACGTGGACCGCGGCGAGGGGAAAGAAGCGCTGGCCCTGCTCAAGGAGATCGAGGCCACGGGGTCCGCGATAGCCAGACGGCGCGCGCAGAGACTGGGTTTGCTCGCTCTGCGTCAGACGCGGGGGACGCTTGCCGAGGAAATCCGCCTCTACAAGGCGCAGCTTCGCAGCCTCGCCGAAGATGGTTCCGAGCCCGCGATCGCGGAAGACGGAAGTGAGCCGGTCAGACGTTTTCCGGGCGGCGATTTCGCCGAGGTCGACGACGTCCTCGAGGATGCTCCAGGCGCGCCGCAGCGCGGATACAAGTCCCTTCTGGACGAAGCGATCAGCCGGCTCGAGGAGCGCGACAAGACACATCGGAGTTCGATAGCCCTTCTGCTCGGCGAAATGGATCGCCTCCCGAATGCCGAGGCCTTGTGGCTTCAGCTCGCGTCGCGCCTCGACGCGTGGAACCTCGACGACGAACTGGCGCCTCGCTACGAGGCCGCCCTGTCCCGGTTCGAAGACGCTTCGTGGTGGAACCGCCTGGCCCGTGTCCTCACCCGTCAGAAGCGCCAGATCGAACTGCGCGCGCTTGCGGAAAGGATCGCCGCCACGTTCCGCGGCGCTGCGATGTTCGAACGCTCCTCGGACGCCAGCATCCGCCTCGAGATCCCCGAACAGCCGAAGGTGGGCACGCGCACGCGTCTGGTTCCGTGGGGCGACTGGGTGGTGTTGAAGGCTCTCGAGCGCTTTCCGCATAGTCCGGCCGTCCTCCACGCCGCTGAGGGCCGATTGATGACAGCCTCCGCGTGGGCGCGGTCGAGCGCGCGCGCCACCAACGCACGACAGGCCGCGGTGGTTGAGGACTCGTTGCTCGCCGAGCGCCGGTGGGCGATCTTCGCGGTCGATGCTTCGGTGCGCGAGGCGTACTTCGCCGGTCTCATGAAGGACAACGCGATCGAAGCGAAGCTCGCAGCCCTCGATCGCGCGACCGCCCGGACGCCGGTGGACGACATCATTCTTGTGGAGGGCTATTCCCGTCTCTCGCTCTTCGAGAAAGCGGCGAGCGCCGCCTCGCGCCTTTCCGCCGCCTACCCCGGCGACGAACCGACCGCACGGCAGGCGCTGCAGATTCACCGGTCACTCGCCGGCCTCGATCTTTCCCACGAGGCGCCCGCCAAGGCCGTGGTCGATCGCGCCGTTCCCGCGTTGATCGACCCGAATCCGCTGATCACGGAACTGGGCGAGCTTTACCAGGAAACGGGCCGACCGGAGATGGCGCTCACTACCTGGAAGGGCCTGCTCGAACGGGACCCGCGGCAGGAAGAGCGTATTCGCGAAACCGCGACGCTTCTCTGGGACTACGGCCACATGAAGGAGGCGCTCGACACCATCGAAACCGGGCGCAAGGCGCTCGAGCGGCCGACCATGCTGGCGTTCGAGGCCGGTGTGCTCCGAGAGGAAGTGAAAGACATCGATGCCGCCATTCGCGAGTACCTCGATGCGGTTCGGCCCGAAGGCGAGAGCCACGACTGCTACTGCTCGGGATTCGAAAACGACCAGCGTTCCCTCCGCCGTCTCGCGCAGTGGATGGGCCGCGAGCGCGTTCTCAGCCGCGTGCTTGGCACGATCGCGTCGCTCAAGCCGGGAAACGCCGCCGACGAAAAAACACTCCTCGCGTTCTGGCCGCTCGGCTCGATCCAGACGCCCACGCCAGGTCTCGACTGGGACGCCGACGACTGGATCGACGCGATGGATCAGCCGAACGACCCGGTGGGTCGCGAAGAGCGGGAAGCGAAACGACTCGCCGCGCGAGGCAGCGAACATGCGGGAATCACGAAGGTGGCTCAGGCGCTGGTGGCCCGCGGGGTGGCGATGACGCCCGCGGCGACCACGGGCCGGTTTCTGAGCGCCCTCGAGAGCTCGGCCCAGGCCTATTCGTCCTCCGCCTGGCACGCCGCAGACGCGCGGGATCGCTTCTTCACGGGCATCGTGGCCCGCCGGGCGGAGCTCGCGCCCACGGTCGAGGAGCGTCTGCGCCTCGAGATCGACCTCGCCCAACGCTTCGCGAGCGCGGGTCGTCAGGCCGAGGCGGACGCGCTCTGGGTCACTTTGGGCGGGCGAATCGATGGGATGCCCGAGAGTGCTTCCAAGATCCAGGCGCTGGTGGCCCGCGCATCCTTCGTTGAAAGGACTCGCGGTTTCGAGCCGGCCCGCACGTCGTGGGACGGCCTCATCGCCAAGTACCCGTGGAGCCTCGGCGTCATTGAGGATCGCGTCCAGTTTCTCCGACGCAACGGTCGCGCCGATGACGCGAGACAGGCCCTTGAAGATGCGACCGTGCGTGCCGCCTCCGGGCACCTCGTCCCTCTCCTCGCGCGTCTCATTTCGGAATCGCTTGGCGAGAAGGATCTCCCACGGGCGTCTTCAGCCCTCGACCGGCTCCTCAACACCGCGTCGCTCAGCGACGACGAGCGGCTGGGCGCCATCTCTCTTCAGGCGAGACTACGGTTTCAGCAGGACCCGGCCTTCGCCGCGGTGGCTTTCGCGACCACGGAGGCCCTTAAGTTCAGACCCGAACTCCGGGCCCAGGTCTTCGCGGAGGTGGCGCGGGCCGCGGCGATCGAGAAGGTCTACGCGACATCGGTTTCGACCTGGATCGAGGCGCTCAATCGCAGGACCCAACGCGACTGGCTCAAGGAAGCGGCCCGCGCCGCGCGCAAATCGGGACGGCCCGAGACACTCGTCTCGTTCTTCGAACGACAGCACCAGCGCTCGCCGCGCGACGTGCGATGGGCGGTGGTCGCGCGCGAACTCCGGGTCGCCACCGACAATCTCCCGGGCGGCATCGAGATGGCGCAAACCGCGGCCCGCATCCGGCCTGAGCGCCAGTTGCTTTGGGACGAAGCGGTTGAACTGATGGAGCGCGACTCCCGCTTCGTCGAAGCCGCGGACTTTCTGGAGGGCTGGAACCTTCAACGGCCTGACGACCCTAACGTCGCGGGGCGGCGAAGCGAGCTGTACATTCGAGGGGGCGATCTCGTGAAGGCGGTGGCGGTGGAGCGGGCGGCGCTTGATGCCTTCCAAAAGACCGAACCCACCGATGAGGATCTGGCGAACCGGACCGCTGATGCTGCACGAAGGTTGTGGCGTCAGGGCCAACCCCGCCTCGCCTGGCGCTTCCTCTCTCCCCAGGGCAGGCCCGAGGAAGTCGAGGTTTCGAGCCTGTCGTTCGAAGAGGCGTTCCAGCTCGCTGTGCTCAACGACACTTTCATGCCGCTGCTCAATGTCGATCTCGAGAATGCCGATCGGCTTGGATCCGCGGGCGACGTTCTCGGCCAGTACGGCCGGATCGAGAATCGCGAGCAGGTGCTGAGCTGGCTTGTCGAGAAAATCTTCCCCTCGGCCCGCGCCGACGAGGCCTTCCTCAACAAGTGGTGGAACTTCATCGCGCGGTCGCGTCTCGAAGCCCCCCTCCGCCATCGCATCGCTCAACGTTTCGCGCGACAAGTTAGCGGACCGTGGACGCCCGAAACGCCGGCCGACTTGCTGAACGAGGCCGCTGATCAGGTCCTGGCGAGCGTGGACAAGGCCGACGGCAGTGGTAGCGAATACCGGGTCCGCGGTCCGGACCTGGATGCGCTCTGGGCGGGGCATCTCGTGCGATTCGATCGCGCTGCTGATCTCGCGAAGTTCCTCGCCCCCAGGGTTGCCGCCCTCATCGCGACCGCGCGTGGCTCTTCAGTCATCACCAGCGAGAGTCCGCGCGTGGGTTGGACCGCGTGGCTCGATTCCAAAGTCGCGATGGAGACGTTCGCGCGCGGGCTCAAAGCGGAGCCCGAACTGGTTGCGGGGCTGTCTGCGATCTTCGAGGATCGCCTTATGTGGGAGCGCTTCCGCTTGATCGGCGCCCGCGGCTGGGAGGTCTCATACCTGCTGAGTGAACTGAAGCCCGAATCGCGGATCGCGTGGCTCTCGTTCTGGGAGCGGCCGGTGACCAACGCCGCGAATCTCGAGGATCCGGTTCTGATCGGACGTCGCAACACCGTCAATGAGACATCGTTGGCGCTGGGCGCATTCCTGAGCGAGACCGCCGCTCCGACCGCAGCGCCGAACGCCTTCGCGGCGAAGCTGCTCGGGCCGAGCGTCCTCAAGGACATCCTCGGAGCGGATCCGAAGTTCACGTGGCCCATGTTCAAACCGCGGACGGACGTGACCGGGAACGCCATCGAAACCGGCGATGACCGCGTGGCGGGCCGCGGCATCGACACGCTGCGTTTCCCTGGAGCCTTGTGGGGTGAACGTCCCGGCCTCGCCTGGTTCGCCCTTCAGGCCTACGCGCGTTATCGGGCCGATGACCCTTCCGCCATCGAGGTGGCCGCGGAGTGGCCCGAATCAGGCGGCGAAACGGAAAGGGCTCTCCTCACCGCGCGTCTCGCCCTGGCGCTCCAGGGTCCGGCCGAAGCTCTGGCCCGGATCGAACGTCTCGGCCTGCGCACCACCGATCCCGAACTGCTGCGCTTCCGTCTGCGCCTGCTCGTTGACGCTGGTCGCAAGGCCGAGGCGGTTGACGCTCTCAAACGACGCCTCGTAGCGGATCAAGAGCGTCTGAACGAAGACACGCTGCGCACGTATGCGTCGATGGCCGAGGATCTCGGCCTGCCCGCGCCGCTCTCCCTGCTCGATCCCGCGGTTCCGGTTCTGCCCGCACTGCTCGCCTCGATCTATGACGCAAGCGGCGCCGAAGCAGGCCGCCGCTTCCGCACCGACGACATGGTTGGATTCCGCGCCGCGCTTGGCGCGCGGTGGAGCGACAAGGCAGCGACACTTGGGGCGCTCGAACTTCGCATCTGGCTCGCCGAATTGTGGGCCACCGAATCCGTACCTCTTCCGCACGCGGGTCTGGTCCGGCTCGGCGATTTCTGGCCCGCCGCCGCTTCGTGGGCGGAGACCGTTCCCTCCACCGACCGCGCACGCGCGATTGCCGCCATCTTTAGCCTTCCGGACACCGCTGCTCTCGATGCCATTCCCTTGGAGGTTGGGGACGCCGACGCGCGACGGGTGCTGATGATCCGCGTCCGGCTGGCGCGAGGAGAGGACGCCCTCGCGGCGGCCCTTTTCAAAGCGGCCCTGTCCTCGCTGCAAAGCGCGCCCGCTCTCACCTTCAGGCCGATCTCGGCGGTTGCGAGCGACGAAACACAGGACGCGGAGGGAGACGTCGAAAGCGTTCGCACCGATTGGAGCGGCGGAGATCAGGAGGATGCTGCGGCTCCCGGGCCAGGCACCCTGTGGCTTCGCACGCTCCGCGAGCCTTTCGCGGCCGCCCGGAAACTCGGCCTGATCGAAGCAGACGTGCAGGCCGCCCTCGATCAGACGATCGACGACCAGCCTCACCTCCTCGAGTTCTGGGGCATGCGTCTGGAGATCGCCGACCCCTCCGCGAAGGCCGGGATTGTCGAACGGCTGCGAAACGCCTATCGGCGCGGTGATGTGGCCGCCTTCCAGCATGCGGACGTTGTGAGTCATCTCGTGCGGTACGCACCCGAACTGGCCGGGCCCTGGATCGCGCAGGCGCGGCCTTTCTGGTCCGAGTTCGCCGAGGTGGAGAAGCGCGCCGACTGGTTGAACCGCGTGGGCCGCCGAAGGGACGCTGCTCTCTACATGGCCGAGGCGCGGGGGAAGGTTCTCTTCGCGCGGGCCGAGGAGATTCGCGCCTTCGACTTCTGGCGTCGGTCGATCGATGCGGGCATCGCCGGTCCCGACGCGTGGAAACAGGCCCTTCGTTTCTGGCACGAGAACCCCGAGGCCGTCGGCGCGCCGCTCCAGGCGCACCTCAAGGATCACCCGTTCGACATCCTCTCCGCGCGGGCCGCGCTCCGTCGTCCCACCGCAATGGCCCCGCAACTGGCGTTTCTCGCCGTGCGCGCGCTTCGCGATGTCGAGGACCTGGGCTTCATTGATGTCGGGAGCGACGAGACGTTCCTGCGCCTCCGCGCCGCGCGGTCGCTCGTGGCCTCGCCGCAAGCCGCGCGAACGATGGCGGGCTCCCTCTCCGCGGAGTCCGCGGCCATGGATCTCACCCGCCGCCGTTTCAAGGCCCCCGACATCGATGCGGCACTTGCCGATATCGCGAGAATCGACGCCGGCAACGGCGACCGTGCGGAGGTCGGCCGCGCCCTCGACCTTCTCGCCGATCGAAAATGGTCAGGCGCTCGCGCACTGCGCGCCGAGCTTTCCTCCGCGGTCCTCACGCCACCCACGGTTTCGCATCGGGTGGTCGGTGGACGTTCCCTGCTCTATCGGCCCCGCGATCTCACCTTCGCTCTCGTCTCGCAGATCGTCCAGGCGGATCTTTCGCGGCAGGTGGCCCGATGATGATGTCTGCTCGTCTTCCGCGTTTCACCCTCGGGTTCCTGTTTGGTCTCGGCCTGACGAGCGCCACGGCCTGGGCGCAACCGACGGCTGAGAAGGGACTGCCGTTGCCGGCGTCGATGATCCGGCTCTCGATCCCCGACGTGCCCGCCTTCGACGCGGCGCTTGGCGGAGGCTTCCGGAAGGCGCTTAACGGAAGCCTGCCCGAGGACGATGGGGTCGCGCGCGGTTTCAACCAGAGTCAGGTCGGCGCGAAACTGCAGGATCAGTGGTCGCGATTCCGCGGAGAGACCGTGCTGTCGTTCCAGACAATTCTCGACCTGCAGGCCTCTTCGGCGGCCCTCGCCGTGCTCAACATCGGCCAGATGGAAATGGTCCTGGTGGTCGAGACGCCGCTCGGCGCTCTGCCCGATATCTTCGAGGCGGGGACGTCCCGAATCGATCATGGCAAGACCTATCACCTCGTCCGCACGGGCGCCGCCGATGAAGGGGCCGACGGCGAAACCCGCATGGGCCTCGCCTGGGCGCGCGACTCCGGACTTCTGATCATCGCCACATCCGAACGCGCGATGAAACTCGCACTCGGCGCCGTGGCTGCGGGCGAACGTTTCGCGCCGAAGCTCGAGGGACTGGCGAGCCTCGAACTCGACCTCGACGCGCTTCGCAGTGATCTCTACTTCAAGCGCGACTTCCTCTTTGGCTCGCTCGCGGAAGCGGGCGAGTCGCGCGGCCGACTCAATGCGGCGCTCCGTCTCGAGTCCGGCCGGCTGGTCGAGGTGCGCGAGGGAGAAGTGGCCGCCACCTCGAAACGCGGCGCCATCTTCGACGCGAAGGATGCCGTCGCCAGCGGCTGGATTGCCGACGCGTCGCGGTTGCTTCTCGAACTTCGCAGAGGTATGAGCGAGCCCGTCCCGGTTCCGAGCGACCGTCCGCAGGTCGCGGTTGCTCCGCTTCCGGGCTCGAAAGCTGCGAGCGCAGAGGACCGGTACGCGACCAACGTCGAAGTGCCGGTGGTTTCGGGCGGGGGCCATCTGACCGAGGCCGCGGAACTCGACGCGTGGACGGCCCTTCTCGCGTCCCGCCCGTTGGAAGGCTTCGGCTACCTCGTCACCCGCTCGAAGGCACGTCTGCTCGCCATTCCCTGGCCGAAAGAGAAGGATGCGGAACTCGGTGTGCTTCTCGAGGCGACGCTTACCCGCCGCGGCGCGCGTCTTTCGCCAACGACGGCCGCGGGCGAAACACGTCAATACCTGGTGGGGCCGGGTCTGCCCGTTCTCGCCTGGAGGCGCATGGGCGATTTCGTCTGGCTCGGTCCGAGCGCCGCCGAACTTCGTTCCGCTCCCGCGGTCTCGTGGAGCAGCGAGGTGGTTCGGTTCGCGAAGCTCAATCTCGCGGCCGCGCGGGAGGAAGGGAAGCGCTGGGCGCGCATAGAGGGTCCGCGCTCGTCCGACAACGTGAGGCCGCTCTCCGATCGCGTTCTGGGCCTTCTCGGCTGGATGCCTTCGGTGCGCACGCTCGAGGTGGAGCGTCGCGTGACCGGCGCGTCCTTCAAAGAGCGCATCGTCTTCGGCGCGGTTCCGCCGCCTCCCACACCTGCGCCTGCCGGCACACCCGCGGCGAAGTAGTTGGCGCGCCGGGCCCCGATTGCCGCGCTGGTGCTGAGCGCGCTTGCCGTCGGCACGCTCGGGGCCGACGACTTCGATGCGTGGGTGCGGAGTGGGGGACAGATTCAGATCATCGGGACTCACAAAGAAGCGCGCCTTTCCGTGGGTTCGCTCCAGAAACCATTCCTGATGCGGGCGTGGGCTTCCACGCACTCACGAGAAGCGACACCGCGCCTCATGTGCACGAAGACCTCGGGCTGCTGGCGAAGCGGCGGCCACGGCCTTCTCGATCTACGCGGCGCCATCCGCGAGTCGTGCAACTCCTACTTCCGGCAGATCGCCCGCGAGACTCCCGCTGAAGCGATCCGGGACTCGTTTCTTGACGCGGGTTTTTCCTGGGCGGGCGAGATCAGCGAGGCCGAGGCCGTTGGTCTGCCGGGCCCCGCGGCCGTGACCATCGCACCCGAGCAGATCCTCACAAGCTACGTCAGCCTTGTCCGCTCTCCCTGGATGGATCGCGAAGACGTCCGTCGAGAATTGCTCGAGGGTATGAAGGAGTCGGCGTTGACCGGAACGGCATCCGGCCTTCGGCTCTTTGGTTTCATGGCGAAGACGGGAACCGTACCCGCCCTCGATGGCGCGCCTCTTCGGACCTCCGGTTTCGTGATGGCCGTCGATGATGGCGGCTTCGCGTTTCTGGGGCTGCTTCGCCGCGGCACCGGGCGCGAGGCGGCGATACGCGCGGGCGACGAGATCGCAAGGATCCGCACCGGCCTGGTCCGTCGGCCCACCCTCGCCCCACCGAGGGCGAAAGTTCCTGCGCCCGCGAAGCGGCGCGGCCTCGAAGATCCCGTCCGGGTTCGAATGCTCGACGAGCTTCGACTCGAGGAAGTTCGTATTGAGAACGTGGGAGCGGCACCGGTCGATTCGTCGCGCGGCTTTGTCGGTCCCGGCGCTGAGGTTCTCGTGGCCTCCGGCGACCGTTTTTCGGCGGGCCAGTGGCGGATCACCTCTCGAAGGCCTGAGTTCGAGCGGCGCGTGCGAGCTGCCCTCGTCATCGAGGAAAGGGAAGGTCCGATTCGCCTCTTGGCGACGATGAGCGCTCGCGACTACGCAAACGGCATCCTGAAAGCGGAACTTGGGACGACTGTCGGTGTTTTGCGGACACAACTCGCGTCCGCGGCCCTGCGGTATCTCCAGCGAGGCGCGCGCCATCCCGAGGCCGACGTCTGCGATTCGACCCACTGCGCCTGGTTCGTGGGCGAAGGGCCAGTGCCCCGATGGTTGCGGCCGGATGCGGCGAGGAACGAAAAGGAGATGGCGCGCGACCTCACAGACGCCGAGTGGGCGCAAGCGGTGCAGGGGACGCGCACGAAACCAGGCGGGCCCGACCTCTGGACCGCGGATTGCGGCGGCGACCCAGCGTCTCCCCATTTCATCTGGGGTGGAGGAGACAAGCGTGTCACGGTTTGCCCGCGCCATGCGAAGGGCTCGGGAAACATCTGGCGTCGCGAGTGGTCCGACCCCGATCTTTCCGCGGCATTTGGATCCAGGGCTGAGGCGATCGTTGTCGCGACGGTCGACGGCCAGTGGCGGTTGAACCTCCGCCTGGCCGCTCGCGATTCAACGGGAGGTTCGACGATGCTGAGCCTGACCTACGACGACGCCCATCGCCGCCTCGCCACGCGATTGGGCTGGGACTCGATGCCGGCTCCGGCCTCGCGAGTATCGCGAACGAACTCAGGCTACGTGGCGGAGGGCACGGGCTTCGGCCACCGCGTGGGCCTGTGTCTAGCGCGCTGAGGCCTCTCCACGCCACGCGGTAGCATCAGCAGGCGTGACGCTCGATCCCCAGGCCGCCTACGAGACCCGCGTCGCCGCGCGGCGCGCGGAGCTTCTGGTCCTCGAGCAGCGAGACCGCAAGTTGTCGCTCGCCCGGGGGATCGTGGCCGCGGTCGCCTTCGTGGCCCTCGTGGTCACCGGCTCTCGCCCGGCCGCCGTGGTGGGACTGATTCTCGCGGCGATCACCTTCGTCGCCCTCGTTATCGTTCACGAGAGGCTTGCCCGCCGCCTCTCCCGTGCGCGCCGGCGCGTCGCGTTCTACGAGACCTCGTTTGCCCGTACCGGTGGCGAATGGATCGGACGCGGTGATCAGGGCCTTCGTTTCCTCGACCCCGCGCACCCCAATGCCATCGATCTCGACCTGTTCGGTCGGGGTTCTCTGTACGAGCGCATGTGCACCGCGCGCACCCACGCCGGCCAGGAGCAACTCGCGGCCTGGCTGCTTCACCCTTCGCCCATCGCCAGCCTCGTTGAGAGACAGGCCGCGGTGCGGGAGATTGGCCCCAGGCTCGATTTGCGCGAGGATCTCGCGGTTCTCGGGGCCGAGGCGCAGCGCGCGGTTGATTCGACGGCCTTGTCGCGCTGGGCCGCGGCGCCTCCCGTCGAAGTGCCGCAAACCCTCAGGATGATCGGATTCGCACTTTCGGGAACCGTTGTCATCACCCTCCTCGGTTGGGCCCTTGGGTTGTGGGAGGCGGCGCCTTTTCAGATCGCCACGATCGCGGTGGGGATCTGCACGTGGAAAGCCCGCTCTTTCAGCGCCCAGGTATTGAGCGGCATCGGCCGTCCCGTGCATGACCTTCAGACCCTCACCGAGATCTTCGACCGGCTCGCCGCGGAGCGCTTCGAAGCGCCCCGTCTGTCGCACCTTCACGCGGCCCTCACCGCGCACGGCGAACCCCCGTCGCGTCCGATCGCGCAACTCGGCCGCTGGCTCGAGGTTCACGAATCGAAAAGCAACGTGTTCTTCGCGGTCATCTCCTTCTTCCTGCTCTGGGACCTGCAGCTTTCAGCGGCGATCGAGGGCTGGCGCCGTCGGCACGGCCATGACGTGACCGTCTGGTTGCAGGCCCTCGGGGAGATCGAGGCGCTCGTCAGCATCGGCGCCTATGCGTTCGAGAATCCCGCCGATCCCTTTCCGACTTTCGAAGCCGAGGGCCCGCACTTCCAGGGTGTCGGCATCGGCCATCCCCTTCTGCCCCTGGCTCGCGCGGTGCGAAACGATGTGCGTCTTGATGCTTCGCGGCAGATGCTCGTGATCACCGGCTCGAACATGTCGGGGAAGAGCACGTTCCTCCGAACCGTGGGAATCAACACGGTCCTCGCCCTTTCGGGAGCGCCGGTACGCGCCACCTCGCTCCGCCTCTCGCCCCTCGCGGTGGGCGCGTCGATCCGGATTCAAGACTCACTTCAAGATGGCGAGTCACGCTTCTACGCCGAGATCAAACGCGTCCGTCAGATCCTCGACATCGCGAATGGGGAGACGCCGCTGCTCTTCCTTCTTGATGAGATCTTCGACGGCACCAATTCGGCGGAGCGGCGTGTGGGTGCGGAGGCGGTGGTTCGCTCGCTGCTCGATCGGCGGGCGGTGGGCCTTGTCACATCGCATGACCTCGCACTGGCCGAGATCGCGGTAAGCCTGACCCCGCGCGCTCACAACGTCCACTTCGAAGACCACCTCGAAGGTGACCGCATGGCGTTCGACTACAAGATCAAGCCTGGGCCGGTTCAGAGGGGCAACGCCCTCGGCTTGATGCGTGCGGTCGGACTCGAGGTCTAGCTCGGGTTTATCGTTTCTCTCATGCACCCCCATCTCACCATCGTCGACCACCCGCTGGTCAAGCACAAGCTCACTCTCATGCGCCGCAAGGAGACGAGCACCGCGCAGTTCCGCGCCCTCCTGTCCGAGATCGCTCTCCTGCTCGGTTACGAGGCGATGCGCAGCCTCAAGCTCACGGAGGAGACGATCCAGACCCCACTCATGGAGATGAAGGCCCCGACACTCGAGGGCAAGAAACTCGCCCTCATCGCCATCATGCGCGCCGGTCAGGGGCTGGTCGACGGAATGCTGCAGCTCGTTCCCTCCGCTCGCGTGGGTCACGTCGGCCTCTACCGCGATCCGAAGACGCTCAACGCCATCGAGTACTACTTCAAGGTGCCGCAGCAGCTCGAGGACCGCGACGTCTTCGTCTGCGACCCCATGCTCGCCACCGGGAACTCCGCGATCGCCGCCCTCGATCGACTGAAGCGGGCGAAGCCCGGCTCTCTCCGCCTCGTGTGCCTGCTCGCCTGCCCGGAGGGAATCGCGAACCTCGCGGCCGCGCATCCCGATGTTCCCATCATCACGGCCGCGGTCGATGAAAGACTCAACGACCACGGCTACATCCTTCCCGGTCTTGGGGACGCGGGCGATCGGCTTTTCGGAACGAAGTAGTCGAGGCAGGACACCAGCCGCGGAGGCGCTGGTCGCACCTACAATCCGCGAGAATGCCCTTCTCCTACTTCAATCGTCTTTCCGCACCCGCGAAGAAGATCTATCTCGCGAGCGACGCCATTCGCGAGGTGGCGCTGCCGAACGCGGAACTGGTCCAGCCCCTCCTGCCCATCCTCAGAGAAGCGCTCCTCAAGGACGACCATCGGGCCGTTTCCGCCGCAGCGGAAGCCCTGGTTCTCGCTTTGACCCGGCTCATGCGGGTGCCGGAGGTGAGCGTTGTGGTGCTGGCCGAACGTCCGCGCCGGAGGGGCAGCGAACTGCACGGCCTCTACACGGTGAGCCCGGGGCGGAAACCTCAGGTCAAGGTCTGGATGCGGACGGCGGCGCTTGGAAAAGTCGTCGCCTTCAAGACCTTCCTCCGCACTCTCCTCCACGAAGTCCTTCATCACCTGGACTACTCCCACTACAAGTTCCGCGACTCCTTCCACACCGCGGGTTTCTATTCCCGGGAGTCGAGCCTGGTTCGCCAGCTCATGGGAGACGTCCCTAAGCCACCTGCGCCGATCGAACCTTGAACTGCGGGCATCGAAAGCCCCCCGCGCGAGACCGGCCCCTATACTGATTTGGTTACGCAATGGGTCCACTGCGTTTGGCCCCAAAGAGGCCGGCGCAGGCCGGAGCGGCCCGAGAGTCGAGGCAAGCACAACGTCATGAACAGGTCTGGTCTGGCGATTTTCGCCGCCGCGTTCGCGATCCTGGCCGCACCGGCCGACGCCCAGGGTCCGCGCGGGAAGGGCCCTGCCGCGAGGCCCACGCCCACGCCCGCCGGTGTCTACACCAACGAACTCGTGAGCGACTACTGCTCGGGTTGTCACCATGAGGGCCAGAAGTCGGGCGGCGTCTCGCTCGAATCTTTCGATGCCACGAAGGTCACCTCCGACAAGGAACTCGGCGAACGCATCGTCAAGAAACTCCGCACCGGCCTGATGCCGCCCCCCGGAGCCAAGCGGCCCGAGGGAGACGAAGCGAAGGTGATGGTCGAGTATCTCGAGGGGCGTCTCGATCGCGCGGCCGCGCTCCGACCGAACCCGGGTTTCCGGCCCTTCCAGAGGTTGAATCGCGCGGAATATGGCCGCTCGGTGAAGGACCTGCTGGGGATCGACGTGGACGTGACCGCGTTCCTGCCGCCCGACACCATGGCCCATGGTTTCGACAACGTGGCCGATGCTCAGTTGTTCTCACCCGTCCTGATGGAAGGGTATCTGCGCGCGGCTAGCCGGGTGAGTTCCCTCGCCATCGGCGACAAGAACGCCTCGCCCACCGAGACCACGTACAAGATCGACCGTACCGCCTCTCAGAGCGACCATGCGCCGGGCGCGCCCCTAGGCACCCGCGGCGGCCTTTCGGTGGTCCACAATTTCCCGGCGGATGGCGAGTACAGCTTCCGCATGATGCTTCACTCGATCCCCACCGGTCAGCTTTTCGGCAGCACGGTCAAGGGCGAACAAATCGAGGTTTCGATCGACGGCGCGCGGGTCTCGCTGTTGCCCATCAACACGCGGATGAGTGAGGCCGACCCGAGCGGCATGAACCTGCAGACCCTGCGCGTGCACGTGACCGCGGGTCCACACCGCGTATCCGCGGCCTTCATCCAGAAGTTCGAGGCCCCGGTTGACGACCTGCTCACCCCCATCGACTACACCCTCGCCGACACGCAGATCGGCAGCGGCTATGGCGTCACCGCCCTGCCCCACCTGCGTGACTTCGCGATCACCGGCCCGCTTCGGGTGACCGGCGTCTCGGATACGCCGAGCCGGCGTCGTGTCTTCTCCTGCCGGCCCACCGAACCCGCCGAGGAAACCGGCTGCGCTCGCGAGATCATCCGTCGGCTGAGTGCCGCCGCCTATCGCGGAAACGTCGACGCGCAGGACACGGCCGGTCTCATGAACCTCTATGAGCAGGGCCGAACGAAAGATGACTTCGAGGCGGGCGTCAAGATGGCGCTTCAGGCCATCCTCGCGAGCCCCAAGTTCCTCTTCAGGATCGAGTCCACACCGGCCATCGTGAAAGCGGGCGAGACCTATCGCATCGGCGACCTGGAGCTGGCGTCGCGTCTGTCGTTCTTCCTCTGGGGCGCCGGCCCGGACGAGTCGCTTTTGAAGGCCGCGAAGGCCGGGACGCTTGGAAGTCCGATGGCCCTCGAGAAGCAAGTGCGACGGATGCTGCTCGATCCGCGCGCCGAGGCCCTCTCCACGCGCTTCGCGTCGCAGTGGTTGAGGCTCCAGGACCTCGACAAGATCCGGCCGGACGCGCTGCTTTACCCCTTCTACGATGCGACTCTTGCCGAGGGGCTTCGCCGGGAGACTCAGCTTCTCTTCGACAGCATCGTCCGCGAAGACCGAAGTGTTCTCGACCTTCTGACCGCCGACTACACGTTCGTGAACGAACGCGTGGCCCGGCACTACGGCATACCGAACGTGAGCGGTGATCGTTTCCGCCGGGTCGACATCCGTTCCCTCCCGCGCCGCGGCCTCCTCGGACAGGGCAGCATTCTCGCCCTCACGTCGGTCGCCGACCGGACGTCACCGGTGCAGCGCGGCAAGTGGGTGCTCGAGGTTCTCCTGCATTCGGCCCCGCCTCCGCCGCCCCCCAATGTGCCCGCACTCGAGGACACGAAGATCACGAACGGCGGCGGCAAGCTCATGACGGTCCGCGAACGCCTCGAGGAACATCGCAAGAACCCCGCCTGCAATTCCTGTCACCGGGTCATCGACCCGATCGGCCTCGCTCTCGAGAACTACGACGTCGACGGCCGGTGGCGGATCAAGGACAGCGGCATCCTCGTCGACGCGGGCGGCCGGCTCTACGACGGCACCCCCCTCAACGGCCCCGACGATCTGCGCAAGGCGCTGCTCGACCATTCCGAGGCGGTGGTTCGCGGCTTCACCGAGTACCTCATGACCTACGCCCTTGGCCGTCGCGTCGAGGCGACCGATGGCCCGACGATTCGTGCGATCGTCAAGAGCGCCTCGAAGGGCGGCTATCGCCTGTCTTCGATCGTGCTGGGCATCGCGAAGAGCGCGCCTTTCACAATGGGCCAGGTTCAGGCGGCGCCCTCGCACACGTACACCAGGACGTTCCGATAGGAGCACATACGCTCATGTTCATTACCAGGACGCACATCTCCCGCCGCACCGCCCTTCGAGGTCTGGGGGCCACGATCGCGCTGCCCCTGCTCGACGCCATGATTCCCGCGCGCACCGCGTTCGCGAAAACCGGCCTCGGGAAGATCCGGTTCTCCGCGATCGAAATGGTCCACGGCGCCGCCGGCAGCACCGCCATCGGCATCGAGAAGAACCTCTGGTCTCCGGCCCAGGTCGGCCGCGACTTCGACCTCGCCCCGTCGGTCCTCTCGCCCCTCGAGCCCTACCGGGATCACATCACGATCGTGAGCAACACGGACGTGAAGAACGCCGAGGCCTTCCATCCGCCGGAGATTGGAGGCGATCACTTCCGTTCGAGCGCCACCTTCCTCACCCAGATGCATCCCAAGCAGACCCAGGGTTCGGATGTCTTCGTCGGGACTTCGCTCGACCAGTTCTATGCCCAGCGCGTTGGGCACGAAACCGCGATCCCCTCGATGCAGCTTGCGATCGAGAACGTCGATCAGGCGGGCGGTTGCGCCTACGGTTACGCGTGTGTCTACACCGACACCATCAGCTGGGCGGCGCCGGAGAAGCCGCTCCCCATGATCCGCGACCCGCGCGCCGCGTTCGACCAGCTCTTCGGCGTGGGGGCTACCGCCGAGGAGCGCGCCGCCCAGCGCCGGGCCGACAAGAGCATCCTCGACTGGATCACCGTCGAGGCTTCGAGGCTCAAGAAGAACCTCGGAGCCACAGACCGCGCGCGTCTCTCGGACTACCTCGACAACATCCGTGAGATCGAGCGCAGAATTCAGCGGGTGGAAGCGTTCAACACCAGCGGGGAAGTGCGGGAGATGCCGGAGGCGCCCATCGGCGTGCCCGACTCCTTCAAGGAACACGTCCGCCTGATGTTCGACCTCCAGGCTGTGGCTTTCGCCTCCGATGTCACTCGGGTCTTCTCCTTCAAGCTCGCGCGCGACGGGTCGTCACGCACGTACCCCGAGAGCGGCAACAACCAGGCCTTCCATCCCTGCTCGCACCACCAGGACAAGGAGGAGAAGATCGTCGACTTCGCGAAGATCAACAAGTACCACGTCGGCATGCTTCCTTATTTCCTGGACAAGCTCCAGAACACGCCGGACGGCGAAGGCACGCTGCTCGACAACACGATGATCCTCTACGGATCGCCGATGGGGAACTCCAACCTGCACAACCACAAGCGGTGTCCCCTGCTCCTGGCTGGGCACGCGGGCGGGAAGCTCAAGGGCGGACTGCACCTCAAGGCGCAGGACGAAACGCCCATGGCGAACGTGATGCTCTCCATGCTTCACACTCTTGGCCTTGACGACATGAAGACGTTTGGGGACAGCACGGGGACATTCGATCTCAATGCGGTCGCGTCGAAGGCCTGAACCCGGGCCAACGATGAGCTTCACCATGTCGGCAATGCGCAGGAACATCGCGGCGGTGATGGCCCTTACCCTGGCGGCCTCCGGCTCCGCCTACGAAGGGCCCAGGAGCGTCCTCGGTGCGGTCGCCGCGAAAGACAAGGCCGGCCTGCGCGCGTTGCTCAGGAGCGGCGCCGACGTGAACGCGGCGATGGGCGACGGTCTCACCGCGATGCACCAGGTGGCGATCGACGGGGACACCGAACTCGCGCAAGTCCTCATCTACGCAGGGGCGAACCTCAAGGCCACGACACGGCTCGGCGGCTACACGCCTCTGCTCCTGGCCGCGAAGGCCGGCGACGCCGCGATGATCGAAACCCTCCTCAAGGGCGGGGCGGACGCGAATCAATCGACCACAAACGGCACATCGGCGCTGATGTTCGCCGCGGCTTCGGGCAACGTGGCGGGTGTGCAGGCGCTCGTCGAGAAGGGCGCCGACCTGGCCGCGAAAGAGAAGGCGATGGGCCAGACCGCGTTGTTGTTCGCGGCGGTGGGTGGCCGCACCGATGTCGTGACGTACCTCATCGGCCGTGGCGCGGATGTGAAGACCACGACGAAGGTGGTCGACGTGAATGCGTTCACGCGCGAGGCTCAAGAGGCGTTCGCGGCTGCGGTCGCGGGTGGTACGCCGCCCACGCCGAAGCCCGGGGAAGAAGGCAAAGCCGACGACGCTGCGGCTCCTCCCGCGGATGCCGCGACCCAGGCCGCGAAGGCCGCGGGTCTGGGCGGCGCCACGACGTTGAGCGCTTCGACTCCCGCCGCTTCGTCCGCGCCCGAACGATCCGAGAAGAAGCAGAAGTTGAGCAAGGATGCGCCACCGGCCTCGCCCGCCCCATCGCCCGCCGCCTCTCCCGCGCCGAAGAAGCCCCAGGTGGCGGGCGTTGATCGCCCCTACTTCTACAACGAGATGGTGGCGGCGACGGGCGGTATGACGCCGCTCCATCTCGCGGTCCGTCAGGGTCACGCCGACACCGTGAAGACTCTTCTGGATGCGGGCGCCGACATCAACTTCGTGAGCGCCGGCGACAAGACGAGCCCGCTTCTCATGGCGACTATCAACGGCCAGTTCGATCTCGCCCTCTATCTCCTCGAGCGCGGCGCCGATCCCCGGCTCGCGAGCGACAATGGCGTCACGCCGCTCTACGCCGCCGTGAACGTTCAGTGGGCGCCGAAGGCGCTTTATCCCCAGCCCCGCGCGCACATGCAGCAGAAGGCGAGTTACCTCGACCTCATGAAGGCGCTCATCGAGAAGGGCGCGGTGGTGGACGCGAGGCTCAAGAAGAAGGTCTGGTACTCGGGCTACAACTTCGATCTCTCCGGCGTCGATGAAACCGGCGCCACTCCGTTCTGGCGCGCGGCTTACGCCTCGGACGTCGACGCCATGAAACTTCTGGTGGCCCACGGAGCGGATCCCAACATTCGCACCATGAAGGCGGCCGGGCGTCCGCGCACCGGAGATGGCCAGCGCGACACGAAGGACGTGTCGGGTCTGCCGCCCGTGCCCACCGGCGGCCCTGCGATCACGGCGCTCCAGGCTGCGGCGGGCGTCGGCTACGGCGAAGGGTTCGCCGCGAACTCACATCGTTTTGCTCCCGGCGGAATGCTGGCCGCGGTCAAGTATCTGGTTGACGAGCTTCACGCCGACGTGAACGTCGCCGATCATGAGGGAAACACCGCGCTCCACCACGCGGCCGCGCGGGGCGACAACGAGATGATCAAGTACCTCGTCTTGAAGGGCGCCGACGTGATGGCGGTGAGTCGCGAAGGGCGCACGACCGTGGACATGGCGAACGCTCCGGTTCAGCGCGTCGAACCCTTCCCGGCCACGATCGCCCTGCTCGAGAGCATGGGAGCGAAGAACAACCACAAGTGCGTCTCCTGCGACAAGGCAGTGGCCAAGGCAGCTGGCGATCGCCGGTAGGGGCACGCGGCGCGTGCCCGCCGACGATCAATCGAGGCCCTCGTCTATCATCGGAAGCGTGAGTCTGACCCTGATTCTGGCCGCGTCCTTAGCTGTTCCCCTGCAGGCCGGTCCGCCGCGATCGGCGAACTCGGCGCCTCCGGACGCTCGGGCGCTGCTCGCGAGCTTCGATGCCCGCAGTCTCAAGATCCGCGACTTCACCGCGAAGTTCACTCAGACCTATCGCTCGGGCGCGCTCGGCCGTGCGATCACCGAGACCGGCTCGGTCAAGGTCAAACGACCGTCGCGGATGTTGTTCGAGTACGCCGCGCCCGAAAAGAAGCTCTTCGTCGCCGACGGCGACAGCTACTACTTCTACGTCCCGCGCGATAAACAGGTGATGGTCCAGACTCAGCGGGGTGACCGCCGCGCCACCGCGCGCATCCTGGCCGAGGGGAAGCTGCTCGATCACTTCGATTGCGTGGGGGAAGAGGCCGACCCGCTCGGCCGCAAGCTGATCCTCGTTCCGAAGGATGGCGAGAAAGACGCAGACGTCACGCGCATCGCGGTGGTCTTAGACGCCTCGCTGCGCCTCCTCGCCCTCGAGATCCGGGACGCCGAAGGATCGACCAGTCGCCTTGTTTTCCACGGTTTCAAGGAGAATGTGGGTCTCAAAGATTCGGAGTTCCGGTTCGACGTCCCCCGGGGCGTTGAGGTGATTTCATGATGAGACGCACGACACTGTTCAGTCTGACCGCGGTTCTGGCCGCCACCCTCGGCTGCGCGACCTCCGCGGCGTTCCGCGCGGGCGAGAAGGCCGAGCGCCTCGGCGACTGGGACCGTGCGACGCTCGAATACTCGAAAGCGGTCACGGAGAAGCCGGAATCACTCGATGCGCGGCTCGCCCTGCAGCGCGCGCGCAAGCGCTCCGCCGAGGCCCACATCACCCAGGGCCGCCGGATGGCCGCGCGGGGCCTTTTTAAAGACGCGCTCGAGGAGTACCAGCTCGCCCTCGATCTCGATGGCTCGCAGCCCGGGCTGATCGCGGAGATGGACGAGGTGCGCAAGAGCCGCGCCTCCGGTCTCATGCCGAAGACGGTGGCGGCGATCAAGCAGTCCGCGCGGGAACGCAGCCTGCCTGGCCTCGAAATCGAACCAGCACTCGACACGCCGATGAGTTTCAAGTTCGAAGGCGCCGATGTGCAAGAGGCCTACAAGACGCTCGGCCTCGTGGTGGGCGTGAACTTCGTGTTCGAGTCTTTGCCCACGTCGGGGCCGGTGACCCTCGAACTCAAGGACTCTCCTTTCGAGCAGGCCTTAAAGGCCCTCTCCATGACCAGCCGCACGTTCACCCGCGTGATCGGCCCCAAGCTCATCCAGGTCATCCCCGACACCCCGGCCAAGCGCCGCGACTACGAAGACCAGATCGTGAAGACGTTTTTCCTCTCCACCGCGGATCTCAAGGAGGTCGTGGATGTGCTGCGTATCTCCCTCGGCGCGCGCCGCGTGGCTCCCCTTGGGAGCGGCAACGCCCTCACCATCAACGACACTCCGGAGCGGGTCGCCGCCGCTGAACGCATCATCGAGGCGCTCGACAAGCGCCACGGCGAGGTCGTGGTGGAGGTCGAGATCCTGGAAGTCAACCGCCAGAAACTCCTCGACTATGGCATCGAGATCAATTCGGTGAACGGCATCGGCCTGGCGAGCCAGGTGGACCCGGGCGTCGTGGGTGGCGCTTTCCCCGATGTGTCGAAGGTGATCACCCTCGAAGGCAGCCAGCCATACAAGAGAAGCAACATCATCGTCTCCGGCCTTCCCGGCATCGTCTACCGGCTCCTTCGCACCGACGGCTCGTCGCGCCTGCTCGCCAATCCGCAGCTCCGGGTGACCGAGGGCCAGACCGCCACCGCGCGTTTCGGCGACCAGGTTCCGGTGCCCGTGACCACGTTCTCCGCGATCGCCACCGGCGGTGTGGCCCAGCAACCCATCACGTCCTTCGAGTACAAGAACGTGGGCGTCAATATCGACATCAAGCCCCGCGTCCATCACGACGGCGACATCACCCTCGACCTGAAGCTCGAGATCTCCTCCCTTGGCCCCGCTGGTTACAACGACCTCCCGACTTTCAGCAACCGCACCGTGACCTCGGTTCTCCGCCTGCGCGACGGCGAGACCAGCATCCTCGCCGGACTCATCACCGACCGTGAGAGCAGCTCCCTCTCCGGCATTCCCGGACTCTCCGACATCCCTCTGCTGGGTCGCATCTTCGGCCGCAACAAGAAGGAGGCGCAGGAAACCGACATCATCATGACGATCTCGCCGCGGATCCTCTTCAAGCCCGAGTTCTCAGAGGCCGACCTCAAGTCCTTCTCCGTGGGTTCCGACACGTCACCTCTGCTCTTTGAGGTGCCGCCCGCCGCCCAGCCCGTGACACCGCCGCAAGGCCCGGTTCAGTTGCCCACGCCGGGGCTGCGTCCCGAGCCCATCCGGCCGCCGGTTCCCGCTCCCACGCCGACCCCGCACCGATAGCCCATGCTGGCGCGCCTCAAGACCATCGTCGCGCTCATGCGCAACCCGAAGGTTTCGAGCCTGCCCAAGGTTCTGGTCGTGGGCGCCATCGTCTACGTCCTGATGCCGTTCGACGCAATTCCCGATGTGGCGCCGGTGGTGGGCTGGCTCGACGACATCATGTTTCTGATCGGCGCCCTCGGCATGCTCTTCGGGGCGGCGCCGAAACCGCAGCCGCCGTCCGCCTCCGGTCCCATCATCGACGTCAGTCCCGAGCCGCCGAGCGGCGGGTCCGCCAAGTAAGCGGCTGTAGACTCCGCCTCACAATCCATGCCCGGTCGTGTAGCCCTCGTCGCCTCTTGCCGCACCCCGTTCGCCAAGTCCGGCGAGGTCTTCAAGGACCTCACCGCGCTCGACCTCGCGAAGGTCGCGGTCCGCGAACTGATCGAGCGGAGCGAAGTCGATCCCAAGCTCATCGGCACCCTGGTCATGGGACAGGTGGTGCCTTCGATCAAAGCTCCGAATCTCGCCCGTGAGACCGGCCTCGGCGCGCTCCTTCCCAAGGGTGTGCCGGCGTACACGATCAACCGAGCGTGCGCCTCCTCGAACCAGGCGATCGCCGACGTCGCTTCCGCGATTCTCCTGGGCCACGTCGATGTGGGCATCGCCGGGGGAGCGGAGTCCCTCTCGTCGGTTCCAATCCTCCACTCGAAAGGCATGACGAGTGCGCTCATGGCCGCCTCGAAGGCCAGGGGCATGGGCGCTCAACTCGCCGCCTTCACCCGCGTGCGCCCCAAGGATTTCATTCCCGAAACCCCCGCGATCGCCGAACCCTCCACCGGACTTTCGATGGGGCAGTCGGCCGAGCAGATGGCGAAGGACAACGGCATCTCCCGAGCTGAACAGGATGAGATCGCATTCCGGTCCCATCAAAACGCCGCGAAAGCGCGCGACGATGGGCGTCTCGGCAAGGAGATCGCTCCCGTCCATGTGGCTCCGAAGTACGGGACGACCGCGACCACCGACGGTCTCATCCGCGCGGACACGTCGATGGAGGCGCTTTCGAAGCTGAAGCCGGTGTTCGATCGCCGTTTCGGCTCGGTCACCGCCGGCAACGCGTCGCCCCTGACCGACGGCGCCGCTTCGGTGCTCCTCATGTCGGAAGACCGGGCGAAGTCGCTCGGATATACGCCCCTCGCCTACATCAAGTCGTGGGCGGTGGCCGCCGTAGATCCGGCATGGCAGCTCCTGATGGGCCCGGCGTTTGCGATTCCCATGGCGCTCGACCGTGCGGGTCTGACCCTCGCCGACATGGATCTCATCGAAATGCACGAGGCGTT
>JANNJB010000292.1:0-3477 GCA_031405615.1 Vicinamibacteria bacterium
GGCGCTGGAGCGCATCGGCGACCACGCGAAGAACATCTGCGAGTACGTGATCTACATGGTGCACGGCAAGGATGTGCGCCATACGAAGCTCGACGACGTCGAGCGCGAGATGCGCGAACGGAAATAGGGGTCAGGCCCCATTTAGATCTGGAGCTTGCCGCCGCCTGAATGCCGAAGTAGTTCGGCCACCGCCGCGAGTTTGCCGTCGGTGATGACGGTATGGTCGGTGTGCGCGCCGCGGTCCGCGCGGTTCGCTGCCTCGAGGGCATGCGGGCCCGTCCCCCAGTTGCTGCCAGCGCGTCGCGGCACGACGTGCAGGTGGAAGTGCGGCACTTCCTGCCCGACCGCGATTCCGTTGTTCTGGTAGAGCAGCATCGCCTCCGGTGCGTACGCGAGGTTCAGTCCGAGCAAGGACGGCACGAAGATCCCCATGTTCATTGTGCACAAGAAGGGCCTGGTTCTGAACGGCCAGAACCCGACGTACCTCTATGGCTACGGCGGCTTCGACATTTCGCTCGAACCCGCCTTCTCGCCCTCCAACATCGTGTGGATGGAGATGGGCGGCGTTTACGCCCAGCCCAATCTGCGCGGCGGGGGCGAGTACGGAAAAGAGTGGCACGACGCGGGCCGGCTCAAGAACAAGCAGAACGTGTTCGACGACTTCATTGCCGCGGCCGAGTGGCTCATCGCGAACAAGTACACGTCGAGCCCGAAACTCGCGATCGGCGGCGGCAGCAACGGCGGCCTGCTCGTGGGTGCGGTCATGACCCAGCGTCCGGAACTCTTTGGCGCGGCACTGCCCGCGGTGGGCGTCATGGACATGCTCCGCTATCACAAGTTCACCATCGGCTGGGCGTGGAAGTCCGACTACGGCGACCCCGACGTCAAAGAGGACTTCGAAGTCGCCCTCAAGTATTCGCCCCTTCACAACCTGAAACCGGGCGTCTCCTACCCGGCGACCCTTGTGACCACGGGCGACCACGACGACCGCGTGGTGCCCGCGCATTCCCACAAATTCATCGCGGCCCTTCAGGCGGCGCAGAAGGGCAGCGTTCCCGTGCTCACGCGAATCGAGACCAAAGCCGGGCACGGCGCGGGCAAACCCACGGCCAAGATCATCGAGGAGCGCGCCGATCAGTGGGCGTTCCTCGTCAAGACGCTCGGCATTCAGTGATAGAGCGAGGCCCGCGGATGCCGCTCGCTGCAACCGCCGGGCTGTTGTGGGCGCTGGTCAGCGCGCCGGTAAACGCGGCCGCGGCTGAGTCCTGGCACGAGGTGAAACTGCCGGGGGAGTTCTTCACCGTCGTCACGGAAGCCGGAGAGAAGGAAGGCGTCAGAGTCCTCTTCCAGCTCGCCCAGTTCGACAAGAGCCTCAAGCAGCGTTTTCCCTGGATCCGCCTTCCTCAAGGGGCGGATCCGCACCTCCTCATCTTCGCCACCCCTGATGCCGCCCTCGTCGCGTCCCTGGCCCCCGATGCCGAGGTGGGGGCGCCCCGAGATCCCGGTTCGTCCTACTGGGCCAGCGACTGGGAACGCACATTCACTCATGTCGGTGCGGTTCGCACGGGCTCGAAAGAACCCGCGGACTCCGAGCCAAGCCCGTACCGCGGCTACTTGAAAGGCCGCGCCGCCTATCTGGTCGGCAGGTCTCTTGACGAGGCGACGCCCGCGTGGCTGGTGCGGGGCCTGGTCTCCTTTCTCTCGGACACCTGGATCAAGGACAAGGAGATGCTCGCCGGTCGGATGACGGCGCAGCTCAAAGAGGCGGGGACCGCTCCGCCGCCTGCGGCAGACTTCTTTGGTGAAGGGCGCGGCCGGGATTCGAAGTTCGACGCGCAAGCGGGTCTTTTCATTCACTACCTGCTCGTTGGTGAACGGGGCCGGAACGCTCGCTCCCTCGACGTTTTGCTTCAGTCCTATTCCGCGCGAGCGACGGCCGCCGCGGCCGCGGGCGCTCTCGGTCGGATCACCTCGCTCTATCCGGGTTTTGCGAAACACCTCGCCGCGAAGAAACTCGCGCCGCTCAAGCTGCCCCTCGCCCCTTCGGTGACGCCGGCCGCGTTTGGCGTGAAGCCATTGCCGCTTGCCGATGCCCTGCTCCGGCGCGCGACCGTTTATCAGACCTTGAACCGGCCGGTCGATACTCGGACCGTGCTGCGGCAGGTCAAGCTCGCCGACCCGAGCCTGGCGCGGCCCCACGAGATCGAAGCCTTTCTCTTCGATGCTGAACAACGCACCACCGAGTCGAAGCTGGCCATCGAAGCCGCGATCGAGCGAGGTTCCCAGAACCCGCATCTGCGCTATCGCCTCGCCCAGCTGCAGTGGGCGCCGAAGATGACGAAAGCGGCGCTCGAGCCGGTGCGAGCGCTGCTCGAGTTCGCGCACCAGAACCTGCCGATGGACTTCAAGGCGGCGGCCTATCTCGCCGAAGTTGAGAGCGATCTCGGCCTCGCTGAGCCGGCGATGGACCATGCTCAGAAGGCCGCGGCCATGGCACCTTCGGATGTCTACGCCCTGATGGCCCTGGCGCGCGCGCAGTGGAATTCGCGTCAGCCCGACCCCGCACTCGCGACCGCGCGCCTTGCGCTTGACCTCGCGAAACTTGCGAGTCAGAAAGACAAGGTCCAGGAGTTCCTCACCTTCGCGACCCGAAACAAGACGGCTCAGGCGAAAGGCGGCAAACCCTGGACCACTCAGTTCGGCCCGCCGCCCTCGGGGGCTTTCGGCGCGACCCGTGCGGTCGGGAAGGGTGGAAGGGTGAACCTCGGGCAGACGAGGACGGATTCAGCGGATGCCGCCGCGATCACGGAGTGTTTCGCTCAGCGCGACAACGCGGCCTGCGCGCGCGCGGTGCCCGCCCTTGAAGCGGCCTGTGCGGAGAAGCAGGGAACGTCGTGCGTCTCCCTCGGTTCCCTCTACGAAGGGGGCTTCGGTGTTCCTCGTGATCGGAGAAAGGCCGCGGCCGCCTACAAGACCGCGTGCGGTTTTGGAGACAAAGCGGGTTGCGGCCGTTTCGCCTTCCTCGAGGCCATGGGTCTGGGCCTTCCCCAGAACGAGGCGCGAGGAATGAAGACGCTCGAATCGCTATGCGCGGAGTCCGTTCCCGAAGGGTGTATCGGTCTCGCGCAGGTGCTCCGCCGGACGGGCTTCGCGGTGGATCGCGATCACGCGAACCGGCTGCTCAAGACCACGTGCGACGCGGGTTCGGCCGAGGCCTGCGCGTTGTTGACCACGCGCTGAGGACAGCCTGCGCCACAGAAGGTCTCCTGGCCCCCAGACTACTCGGGGGGCGGCTTTACCAACGCGGCCGGTCGAGCGGCCAGAATGGCTCGCACGAGTTCCTCCGGAGCCTTGCACTCGGCCGGCAGGCCAAAGTCCTCCGAGTGTTTCGCGACCTCGATCGTAGTCCGGTACGTCCTCAGGTATCGCCGGCACGCGCCGCAGACGGCGAGGTGCGCCTTGAACAACATGTGCGTA
>JANNJB010000293.1:0-3644 GCA_031405615.1 Vicinamibacteria bacterium
ATGCGGGGAATCGCCCCAAGACTCATGGCTCCGAGCACGAGCAGCGCGGTGGTATCCATCGGCGTCTGGAAGTGTGCCCGAAAAGCGAGACATTCCCGTGACCTTGCGAACCGCGCTTCGCGCGCTGCTCCAGCAGGAGGATCTCAATTTCGCGCTCACGAACCGGGTTCCACAAAAGCTCCTCACCCGGTTCATGGGCTGGTTCAGCCGGATCGATCATCCTCTGGTGAGCGTGCCCTCGTTATGGGCGTTCCGGTTTTTCGCGGACGACCTCAATCTGGCCGAAGCCCGGCAGACCAAGTTCAAGAGCCTCCACGATTGTTTCATCCGCGATCTGAAGGAGGGCGCGCGGCCCCTCGACCTCGACGAAGCGACGCTGGTAAGCCCGTGCGACGCGATCGTGGGCGCCGCGGGCCGGATCGAGGGCGCGGAGCTTATCCAGGCCAAGGGCTTCACCTACACGCTTCAGGATCTCCTGCTGGACGAGGACCTCGCGCGGACCTACACGAACGGCACGTACGTCACCCTGAGGTTGAAGGCGAACATGTATCACCGGTTTCACGCGCCGCATGAAGGCCGCGTCGAGCAGGTCACCTTCATCGCGGGCGATTTATGGAACGTGAATCCCATCGCCCTCAAACGGGTGGAGCGGCTGTACGCCCGAAACGAGCGGGGGGTGATTCAGATGCGACTGCTCCAAAGCGGCCACTTGATCACGCTGGCGCCGATCGCCGCCATCCTCGTGGCGAGCCTGCGGTTTGAGTTCATGGATCTGCGGCTTCACCTCGACTACCGCGGGCCGAAGGTGATCCCCTGCGACGCCGTGTTGCGCAAGGGTCAGGAGATGGGTCGGTTCGAACAAGGATCCACCATCATCGTCTTTGCACCCGCAGGCGTTGAACTCGCGCCGGGCGTGGTCGAAGGCCACCCCATCCGGATGGGCGAGGCGCTTCTCCGAATCAGGGACTGAGGGACCGAGCGGAGTTCAAGAAAGCCAGCGGGTGGTTCCGCACCATGGGCACGAGTTGCGATCGGAACAGCTCGTGGCTTGCCGCCCAGCTGTAGCGGAGCGCTGCGGCGCGGGCCAACGCTCTTGAACAGTTTCGCGCGCGCAGACACGCCTCGAAAAGTTCGGGGGCGTCGTCACCGTTGTCGCCGGTGCGGATCAGATCCGAAGGGCCGGGGGAGGGCAATGCGGCGACGGGCAAACCCGAGGCCATGGCTTCGAGGATCACGTTGCCGAACGTCTCGGTGCGCGAAGGAAAGACGAAGCAATCAGCACTCGCATAGTGCGCAGCCAGTTCCTCGCCGTAGCGATATCCAAGCCACACCGTTTCGGGAAACCGCGCCTGCAGCTCTGCGCGCATGGGGCCGTCGCCTACAACCACCTTGGTTCCCGGGAGCGGAAGGGTCAAAAAGTCGGGGAGGCTCTTCTCCACCGCAACACGACCGACATAGAGCCAGATGGGTCCCTTGAACGGATAGAGGTCGTCGCGGCGACGATCGGGACGGAAAAGGTCAGTGTCGACGCCCCGGGGCCAATGGATGAGTTGATTCCCCACGCGCCGCGCTTTCAACTCCCTGATCATGCTCTCAGTGCCGACGAGGGTTCGGTCGGCCTTGCCGTGGAACCATCTCTCGATCCGATAGCCCCATTCAAGCGGTACGGGAAGGCGCGCGCTCAGGTACTCAGGAAACCGCGTGTGGAAACTGGTGGTGAAAGCCAGATTCCGGCGGACCATGAAGCCGCGGATCCAGACGCCGATCGGGCCTTCGGTCGCGATGTGCACGGCGTCCGGCCGGAACTCCTGCAGCATGGAAGCGGCGCGCCAGGGCGTGCACGCGACGCGGACCTCGGGGTAGGAGGGAAACGGAAGAGTGCGATGACCTTCGGGCGAAATCACCCGTACGTCCATGCCCGACGTCTCAAGGTGCTCAACCAGGCGGGACAGGGTGTTCACGACGCCGTTGGTCTGCGGACGCCATGCGTCGGTCACGAGCGCAAGGCGGCGCTTTCTCAGACCGCCGCTCCCCGGAACCGATGAACTCGACACGCCTCCGAAAGTAGCGGGCGGGAATGACGGGGATACGACGGAGGCGAGCCTTTAGAGTGAACTTTCCGAGGCGCAGCACCAATGTCAAACCGTTCCGGGACACTCCTTCGCTATGGAAGATCGCGCCCGCTTTCTAGCCGCGTTCGTGAAAGACCCGTTCCAGACTGCGTCGATCACGCCGAGTTCCACACATCTTGCTCGAGCCATGATCGCGGACATGGATCTGGGCCGCGCGAACGTCGTGGTCGAACTTGGCCCGGGCACCGGCGTCTTCACCCGCGCCATTCTCGAAGCACTCAGGCCCGGCGCCCGACTGATCTGTGTCGAAGTCAATCCGGAACTCGCAAGCACTCTGGCCGCGCGCTTTCCGCAGGCGCAGGTGATCAACGACTCCGCTCAGAATCTCGGTCGCTATCTCGGCGCTCTCGGAGTGCAGGGCGGCGTCGACTGCGTAATCAGCGGCCTCCCGTGGGTCCTGTTCTCGGCTGTCGAGCAGCGGCGCCTTCTCGATCCGCTCGTATCGGCTCTGCGGCCCGGAGGACGTTTCGCGACCTTCGCCTACACCCACGCGGCGTGGCTGCCCGCGGGACGACGATTCCGACGGATGCTCGACGACGCCTTTGACGAGGTCGTGGTGGGCGCTCAGGTGTGGCGCAATCTTCCTCCGGCGTTTGTCTACCGCTGTTTGAGACGCGCCGCGGTCAGTTGAAGAAACCCGCGACCGCGACGGAGCCGATGAGGCTCCCAAGCAGCGCGCCGACCAGAACATCCGTGAGGAAGTGCATCCTCAGGAAGACGCGCGAGGCCGCCACATTCATGGCGACAAAGGCCATCGAGGGGAGCAGCGCCGGATGGAGGAGGGAGAGCACGGTTCCGATGGCGAACGCATTCATGGTGTGCCCGGACGGGAAGGAAAAATCATCGAACGCCGACAGATCGGCCCGCAGGACCTGAAAGAAGGCATTGTTCAGACTGGGGCAGGGCCGGCAACGGCGGAACCTCTTCTTGAGCACGATCATGACGCCGTTCGCTGCGCAGCACGCGAGGAACGCCGCCGAAAGCGCTCCGAAGTCGCCCGTAGCAAGAAGGGCCAGGGCGATCAAAGCCCACAGCCACCCGTCGCCGAGCCGCGTGGCGAGGAGCATCCAGGCCCGGAACCAGCGGGGCGGATTCCAGTCCGCGAGTTTCCCCGAAACGCGTCGATCCGAGTTGTCGATGTACGCGAGAACCGCGTTCATCGCTCGCCACCAAACGCCAGGGGCGCGCCGAACCGGCTTCCGATTCGATTTCCGGCGGGAATCAGTCGGGTCGAAGCCTCATAAGCGCTATGCAAACTCCGGCCGCCCCAGCACTCCTTCGCGAAGCTTGCGAGTGTGACGAGCGGAATGAGACCGAACATCGAGGCCAAGGGGACCGTCGCCAGGCATCGCGCCAGGTCGGGGATAGACCGTGAGGCCCTCGAAAGGTTCTCGCGAAGAGCGCCCCCCAGCACGCGAAACACATCGGAGGTGAGGCGCGCGTAGCTTCCGGTCGGTTCGGTCAATCAGCGATCAGCCATCAGCCCTCGTGAAATCCCAATCCTCAACCCTC
>JANNJB010000294.1:0-6102 GCA_031405615.1 Vicinamibacteria bacterium
CTCACCGTCATCGCCGAGCTGCCCGAGATCCCGAAGGAGGACCGTCATCGCTTCCACGTCCTGGTCCAGGGCAGCATGCCGATCAGCGCTCCCACCGGAATCCTCGATATCCCGATGGCACTCCCCTGCGTCTGGCTGATCATGCGGTATTTCCGGAGGCTGTTCGCGGAGCGCCGGGCCCGCCCCGGCGACGACCTGCTCTCAGCACTCGTCCAGGCCGAGGAGGCGGGCGACCGCCTCGATGAGGACGAGCTGCTCGGCATGGCCATCCTGCTCCTCGTCGCCGGCTACGAGACCACGGTGCACCTGATCAGCAGCGCCGCCCTCGCTCTGCTCCAGCACCCGGACCAGCGCGCCCGGTTCGTGAGCGAGCCGGGCCTCACCCACTCCGCCATCGAGGAGCTGCTGCGCTACACGAGCCCGGTGGAGATGACGCTTCCGCGCATCCTGCGCGAGGACGTGACCCTGTCGTCCGTGACCATCCCGCGCGGAGAGTGGGTTTCCGGGGTGGTGGGCTCGGCCAACCGCGACGAGTCCGTGTTCAGGAACCCCGACACGCTCGACCTCGCTCGTGATCCCAACCCGCATGTGGCCTTCGGCCAGGGGCGTCACTTCTGCCTGGGCGCGAGCCTGGTCCGGATGGAAGCGGCGATCGCCCTCACCACCCTCTTCGCTCGCTTTCCCCGCCTCCGCCTGACCCAGCCCGGGGAGTCGCTGCGCTGGCGCAAGCTCCTCCCGTTGCGGGGACTGGCCGCGCTACCCGTCACTTCCTCATAACGACGGCGGCTCTCTGGCCGTCGGAGAAAGTCGTATCGTTGCCCGCGTGACTGAATCCGTCGTCAGCGTCACGGGTCTCACGCGCCGGTTCGGCGCCAAGGCGGCGCTCGACTCCGTCAGTCTCGAGATGACGCGTGGTGTCGTCTACGGGCTCGTGGGTGTGAACGGCGCGGGCAAGACGACGCTCATCCGTCACCTGCTGGGTCTGCTGAAGGCGGAGAGCGGGTCGGTCCGCGTGTTCGGCCTTGATCCGGTCGACGATCCGGTGGGCGTGTTGTCGCGGATCGGCTATCTCTCCGAGGAGAACGATCTGCCGGAGTGGATGAGCGTCGAGGAATTGATCCGCTACTCGCGGGCCTTCTACCCGAAGTGGGACGACGCTTATGCCGAGGAACTGCGGCGGGCGTTCGCTCTCGACCCAGGCGCGAAGATCAAGACACTGTCGAAAGGGCAGAAGGCGCGGGCGGGACTCCTGATCGCGCTCGCCTATCGGCCCGAGCTGCTGGTGCTCGACGAGCCTTCTTCCGGCCTCGATCCCATCGTGCGCCGCGACATTCTCGGCGCGGTCATTCGTACGGTCGCGGACGAGGGACGTACCGTTCTCTTCTCGTCGCACCTCCTCGACGAGGTGGAACAGGTGGCCGATCACGTCACGATGATCAGTCACGGCCGGGTGATGCTGAGCGCGTCCCTGGACGCCATCCGGGAATCGCATCGCGCCTTGGGGCATACGCCCACTCTCAACGAGATCTTCGTCGCCCGCGTCGGGGAGGACGCGGGTGCGGCGTCCGCTCCGGAGAATTAGTGCGTTCCCCCGCTTCCGCTATCGCCTGGGAGTTTCGCCAGCGTCACCGCTATGCCCTGATCGCCCTGGGCGCCTACGTTCTCGCCTTCGCGGCGATCCGGCTCGTGATGATCGGGCCGGGGCCGCCGATCGACCTGAGCGACTCGCACGCCCTGGCCGCCGTGGTGGTCGTGCCCCTCTCGACCATGTTCATGTACTTCCTGGGAGTGTTCAGCTTCGGCTTCGACGGGGATCTCACCGGACGGACATCGATGTATCCGCGCCGACTGTTCACTATGCCGGTGACCACGAAAGCCCTCGCAGGCTGGCCGATGCTCTACGGCGGCCTGGCGGTTGCGACGCTGCTGTTCGGTGCGGCATCCCTCATCCACCTGGAGATCGTGGGAGATCTGGTGCTATTCACGCTCCGGCCGTGGGGAGAGCACGTTCCCCTGGTGTGGCCGGCCGTGCTCGGCGTGGTGTTCCTGGCCTGGACACAGGTTCTGACGTGGATGCCCTACCCACTGCCCGGTCTGCGTGTGATCGTCACCGTGGCCTGGCTGATGGTTCTAGACGCTGCGGTCATAGTCGCGATTCAGTTCAACGTGCGCGACTCGGTGCTCGTGGGCTTCCTGGCCCCACAGATCCCGCTCGCCTACCTCGCGGCCTGCTTTGCGATTTCGCGGGCCCGCCGCGGCTATGTGCCCGATTGGCGGGGGGTATTTGCCTGGGTCGGAAATACGGCGGGGGTTTTCGGGCGACAACGAGGCCCTTTTCCGTCGGCCGCGGCGGCGCAGACGTGGTTCGAGTTCCGGCGGCACGGCCGATCGCTGCCGGTCTGGGTCTTAATGCTTCTCCCCTTCGAACTCGGTCTGCTTTTCCTCGCCAGTGACGAGCCCGGCGTGCTCGTCTTCTTCACCCTTTCCGCCATAGCACTCACGCCGCCCTGCATGGCCGGTTTCGTCGCTGCCTCCTCCGGCGGCCGAGAGGGGTACGGCCTCACCGCGTTTCTGGCCACGCGCCCTCTGACGAGCGTCGCGCTCACCGCTGCCGCCTTGAAGGCGGCGATGTGGAGCACGTTCGCCGCGTGGGGCCTTGTCCTGATTGCGGTCCCGCTGGGCCTTGTGTGGACGGGGACTCTCCCGGTGGTGATCGACTCGGGACGGTGGATGATCGAGCTCTTCGGGCCGACCCGCGCCGCCGTCGTGTCGGTCCTGATCCTCGCGGGACTGATGGGCTGGACCTGGAGACGGCTCGTGCAGCGAATCTGCATCGGCCTGACGGGTCGCGAGCGCCTGATCAAAGCGAGTTTGTTGCTGTCCCTATCGTTTCTCGTCGTTGTCGTGCCTTTCCTCCAATGGCTGGACGACGACGCCAGCGCACGGACCTCCTTCCTGAATGCCCTTCCCGCGATCCTCGCTGTGCTGGCCTGCCTCAAGGTATCCGCCGCGGCCTGGATCGCCTCACGACTTCACTCCGGCGGCCTGGTCGGCGACCGCGCGCTTGTGACCGGGGCCGCGACGTGGTTTGCGGCCGTGCTCGTCCTGCGTGGCCTGCTCGTCTGGCTGTTCGACACACCGCATGTCGCCAGTTACTTTCTTGCCCTCATCGCAATCCTTCAGATTCCTCTGGCGCGGCTGTCGGCGGCGCCACTGGCTCTCGCCTGGAATCGGCATCGATGACCAGGAAGCCCAGAGGCCGGCGGAGGTTCGTCCTCGGCGTCGTGTGCGCGCTCCTCGGGGCGCCGCTTGTGCTGGCGCTCGTGGAGGCTGTCTCCTTCGACGTCGTGAACCGGAACAACGGCACCCTCGTCTCGTCGGGCGCGGAGCGGGAGTACCTGATCTACGTTCCCAAGGGCTATGACCGCTCCAGGGCGACGCCGCTTGTTATCAGCATGCATGGCGGGGCGATCTGGCCGGCCGCCCAGAGGGATGTGAGCCAGTGGAACAGGGTCGCCGATCGACATGGTTTTCTCGTGGTCTATCCGTCGGGAACGGGACTCTCCAGGCACAAGGTCTGGCGCGCGGGGCAAGACTCGAGCCTGCGGGACGTCCAGTTCATCTCCGACCTCATCGACAGGCTCAGCACCGACTTCAACATCGACCCGGCGAGGATTTATGCCGACGGGCTTTCGAACGGCGCGGGAATGGCTTTCCGAGTCTCCTGCGAGTTGCCCGATCGAATAGCGGCGGTGGGGATGGTGGCGTCGGCGGTGTTTCTGTCGTGGGAAAATTGCCCCAGCCACCGACCGGTGCCGACGATTGTCGTGCACGGGACCGCTGATCGCTTTGCCGGGTACCACGGCGGGAAATCGTGGGTCGCGCGTAACAAGGTGTTTCCCGCCATACCGTCATGGACGGCCACCAGGGCGCAACGCAATGGATGCCAACCGAAACCGACCAACACCGTGGTGGCGAAAGACGTCACTCGGACGGCATACGCAGCCTGCGCCAACGATGCGGCGGTGGAGCTTTACACCATCCACGAAGGAGGCCACACCTGGCCGGGCGGTGGGGCTATGGCCAAGTGGTTTGTCGGCACGACGAGCCACAGCATTGACGCTTCGAGCGTGATGTGGGAGTTCTTCAGCGCGCACCCGCTACGGTCGGGCGGGGCGCACTGAGCGAAAACCCGGGCAAAGTGTAGAAAGCGAGGCTACGGGCAGACCTTCGCGACCATCTTCACGCTGTCGACCTTGATCCGTCGAACCGGCATGGTCCGGGTGGCCTCGGTCTTCACGGTCGCGGGCGGACCGGCAACCACGGGCTCGTCCGTGTGGGCCGTGGAGTCCTTCTCGCGCGCGCCTCGATCTTGACCGTGTTGTCCGGGCCGTCCTTGCCCGGCTCCTGCTTGGTTTTGATAGTGCCTTCGCTCAGGTCGGTGATCTTCCCCGTCGCCTCAACCTTGTGGCCGAGATGCCCGCGCATCATCTTTACGGACTCGGAACTGAGCCAGTAGATGACGCCGGGAACGCCAGCCTTCACGCCCGCCATGCCTTCGATCGTGGGGTTGGGCGAGGTGGAGCGCGGTCCCGAGATCTCCTCCACGTGCGTGAGCACGAAGGAGTTCTCCTTGTCGGTGACCACGCATCCCGTGATGGTCATCATGGATCCGACGACCGAGTTCGAAGTCTCCTGGGCCGAGGCGACACCGGTCAGGCCCAGGCTCAACGCCACGCCGCTCAATAGAATGTTCTTCATTGCTTTTCCCTCTTTGGATCGCGTCGGAATGACGCAATCAGGGGGCCGGACGGACCTCACCTGACGCTCTACTAAGCAAGGGCCGGGCCAGGACGGCCGCGGCTCAGTCGTCGAGCAGCGCTTTGCCGAAGATCGGCTTTCCGCCAAGGGAGAAGTAGGCCGATGCCCCGAGGAGAACTACGAAGATTCCGGCGACGAAAAGGGATCTCCCCGCATACCAGGCGGAGAAATCCAGTGTGAAGGGGGCGCGCTGCGAAAGGATGAAGGTGGCGAGGAGAACTGACGTAGCCAGCACACCGAAGCGCGCCAGCACGAACAGGGTGAGTCCTGAGAAGAATGCCGCGACCAGAGCATCGAAGACCCGATCCTCAGCTCCCGCGAAAGCCGGCAGCGCCCCGAAAAGGAAAGCGCCCCAGTAGGCGAGTCGAGTACGTCCGGTCACCGCGTGAAGCATGTACACGATCAACAGCAGAGACAGCGAGTACAACACTCCCAATAGCGGGGACAAAAGCACGTAGTGCAAGACGAAACGCGGTGAGTTCAATGCGCCCAGGACCGGGTTCGAGATTGAAGGCGCGCGGCCGAACCAGCTCGGGGCCTCGTTGCCCACCAGGATCACCACGGTCACGCTGAGCCCAGCCACGATTCCGACGAGGGTGTCGCGACACACGAGCGGATCGGTGACACGGCCTGAGAGGAGGCGCGCCCACGAGATCAGGCACTGGGGCCATCTGCGCCGCACCGGCGGCTCGACCGCCAGATAGAAGGCCCAAAGGGCGAGAGCCGCGTAGCACCCCTGGCTCACGATATGAACGATGAGCGCGTACTCGTCGAGGTGAAGGCTCGTGTGGTCGGCGCGCACGCCCTGCCCGCTCACGATGAGGAAGAACGACGCCACGGCAAGCCGTACGGCGCCTCGACGGTCTCCGCGGCCCAGTCTGAGATTCCGGCGGACCAGGATGAGCATGGTGGCGACCAGGGGAACGGTCACCAGAAATACGATCGACAGGACGAGGCTCAACAAGCTGACCTGCCCGCTCTCCGCCGAGGGTGGTGTGACCCAGGGTCCTTGCACCTCGAAGGACACGACGCGGACGTCAGCACGCGCTCAAAAGACTGCGATTGTCCCGCGCCTCAGTCGACGGAGACGATGTTCGTGATGTCGCGCGAGGGAGCCGTCTTCGTGCGCGGCAAGGAACTCGACACCGACATGGCGCAGGCCGTGGAATTGCGATTCGGGCCTGGCGTTGGCCATTCGCGCCCCGTGCTTCAGGTCATCGGCTCGCGCATTCTTGCGACCACGGTGGATCGTTCGCGCCGCGATGCGTCGATCGTCGGATT
>JANNJB010000295.1:0-12522 GCA_031405615.1 Vicinamibacteria bacterium
GGCGTGATCGTGAACGTGGACGCCGCCGTCAGCGTGCGGGTGCGCGTGATCGTGAGGGTGCGCGTGCGCGTGATCGTGCGGGTGCGGGTTCTCGAGCACGAGGAAGCGCTTCCCGGTGAGGGCGTGGTCGGCATGGGCCACGAGGTCGCAGCGGAAGCGGCCCGGAAGGCCAGAGGCACGCACCGCGTCTTGGACCACCGGCTCGAGGGGCGGGAAGGCATCCAGCATGGCGGCCACGAACATGTCCCCCGCGAGCCCGCCCACGGGGTCGAGATGGATGTGCATCAGGCCCGGACGCGGGCGGTGACTCCCGGCATGCCTTCGGGGTGGTTCGTTCCGATTCCCAGGAGACTGAGCTTGCCGAGTTCAGCGAACTCGACGGGGTCGTCACATACCCAGCTCGCGACGCCGAGAGAGTTCTTCTTCGCCCGCTCCAGCAGGGAGGCGGAGAGATGTCCCTTCTCGGGCATGATGAAGGACGCGTGCGCGCGCGCGGCCGCGGCGAAGATCACGTCCTCGGGGTCGCGATAGAAGAGATGCCCGCGGGGCGCGTCGGGCAAAACCGCGGCCATGCGCTCCAGGACCTGGGTCGAGAAGGAGATGGCGGCCACCTCCGTGTCCAGATCCGGGCTCACCCGAACCCCCGACTTCACGATCTCCGCGGCGATCCGACGCTCGAAAACATCGCTGTCTTGCTGGGAGGACTCCTTCTTGATCTCGACCATCACCCGCGCCCGGCCCTTGAGGAAGGCGAGCAGCTCACCGAGGGTCGGCACACGCTGCGGCGAGAAGCGGGAGCCGAACTTGTCCGGATACGACACGTCGGCCGCGCGCACATCCGCGAGGGACATCGTTCGCACATCGCCTTTGCGGTCGGCCGTGCGGTCGAGGGTCGGGTCGTGGATGACCACGATGTGGCCGTCCCCCGTCATCTGGACGTCGCACTCCACCACCGAGGCGCCCACGGCAATAGCGCTCTCGAAGGAGGCGAGGGTGTTCTCGGGCGCGGCCGAGGAGTTGCCGCGGTGAGCGATGGCGAGGGTCATCTATTGCGTGCCGGCGGCGCGGCGAGCGGTGAGCTCGTACACCTTCGCTTCGGTGAAGACCTGCAGCAGGTCGACGTCGAGCTTGCCCTGCTTCGCTTCGTCCTGGAGGATGTCGAGCGCCTTCGGCACGGGAACCGCTTTCTTGTACGGGCGATCCCACGCCACCAGGGCGTCGAAGATGTCGGATATGGTCATCATCCGCGACTGGATCGGGATGTCCGCGGCCTTGAGGCGGCGCGGGTAGCCGGTGCCATCGAGTTTTTCGTGGTGCGCGAAAGCGATCTCGGGCACGCGCGCGAACTCTCCAGTCCAGGGGATCTGGGAGAGGAACTTGAAGGTGTGGGTGACATGGCTCTCGATCTCGACCCGCTCCTGTTCGGAGAGCGAGCCGCGGCGGATCGAAAGGGCTTCGAGTTCGTTGGCGGTGATGTACGGGCGGTTCACCCCGTCGACGTCGAGATAACTCATCGAGGGCAACTCAAGGAGAGCATTCGCGGTGTCCCCGTCCAAAACCGTGGGTTCATTCGAACGGGTGATGACCTCGAGCGCCGCATCGATCTCCTTCTGCCGGGCGGCGTGGGCGACATCGAGGGCCATGATTTCGTCGCGGCCGGCCCGGGCTTCGAGGCACGCGACCTTGGCGCGCAGGTAATCGGCCTCGACCGTGCGTTTGATCACGCCGAAACGCTGGCGCAGCGCGAGCATTTCGCCGAAGAAGAGCTTCTTCGCCTTGACCAGGACCTTTTCGCGCACCCCGACCTTGCCGAAGTCGTGGAGCAGGCTCGCGTAGCGGATCTCCTGGATCTGATCGCGGCTGAAGCGGACGGGCGCGAAGAGCCCCGACGCAGAGCCGTCGACCTTCGCGGCCAGACCCACCGTGAGTTCGGCCACCCGGCCGGAATGACCCGAGGTCGTGGGATCGCGGCTTTCAATCGCGGTCACCGAAGCCTGCACGAACGATTCGAACAAACGCTTGATGTCCTCGATCAGCCGCGTATTGACCAGAGCGACCGCGGCCTGGGAGGCGAGGGACATCACGAGATCGAGGTCGAGGGCGTTGAAGGAGACGACGTAGCGCTCGACCAGGGTGCTCGGGCGGAGTATCGCGGTGGGGTCGGTCTTCTTGTTGATGAGCTGGATGACGCCGATGATCTCGCCCTGGTGGTCGCGCATCGGCACCACCAGCATCGACTTCGTCCGGTAGCCCGACTTGGTGTCGAAGGAGCGGGAGATCCGGTAGGGCGTGCCGGTGGGAAGTTCGTAGGCGTCGGCGACATTGATCGCGGAACCGTGGATGGCCACGTAGCCCGCGATCGACGTCTGGTCGAGGGGCATCCGCGATTCCTGGAACTCGAAAGAGGCGGAGTCGTTCTTGGCGAGGGCGAACTTGAGGGTGTCGGGCTGGCCGGTCTCGCCCTTCATCACGAGATAGAGGCTGCCCGCGTCTGCGGATGTGATCTGTCGCGACTTGTCGAGGATGAGGGTGAGGAGCCGATTGATGTCTCGCTCCGCGGAGAGCGCGGCCCCGATCATGTTGAGTTCGGAGAGTTCGGTGTTGCGGCGCGCGAGCTGGATCTCGAGGGTGGAGACCGCGGACTTGCGCCCGGCGGTCTCGCGGGCGAAGCGCGACGCGCGTTCAAGCGCGAGATTCGAGATGGGCGCCACGAGGACGGCGGGGATCGACGAAAACGCCGCGAGGGCCGGGGTGACGTCTTCCAGTCTTCCCACCACCACCACCGCGGCGGGGCAGACCGAAAGCGCGGCGGCCAGACCTTCCTCCCCCTTCAAAAGAAGGGCGGCGTCGGCCACGATGAGAGCGTCGCGGTCGTGCAGGAGCTCACGGAACTGCGTTTCGCCTGCGACTCCGGACACCTCGGGCGGGGGCTCGGCAAAAAGGGCCGCAGGATCACCGAAGACGTGCATTCTCATCAGGATTCGCTCATCGAGCGTAGCACAGCGAAAGCCGCGCCCTTTCGCGGTCGGCAGCGGACTGTCGCGCTAGGCCCCCGCCTTCGCGGGGGTGACGCTGGGGCCAACAGGATTGGCAGTGGGCGGGCGTTTCGAGTCATGGCGGGACCGGAGTAAATTCAGGACAAGTGCGAGACAAGTTACTGAAGTGCAGCGAAAGAAGACTGTGGGATCTCATCGCCGAGCGCACCCGGCCGGGCGTCGACCTCAAGGCCCTCGACCAGAGGATCTGGGATCTGTTCGGGGAAACGTGGGCGGTGATGTTCACGGACCTCTCCGGTTTTTCACGGCAGGTCGAGAAGTTCGGGATCCTGCATTTCCTGCAGATCATCCATGAGCACAAGAAGCTGCTGAGCCCGGTCATCCATCGGCATGACGGAATCCTGATCAAGATCGAGGCGGACTCGCTGATCGTGATCTTCCGGCGGACCGCATCGGCGGTACGGTGCGCGGTGGAGATGCAGAAGACCCTCCGGGAGTTCAACCGGGCGCGCACGCCCGAGACCGAAATCCTGCTCTGCGTGGGCATCGGCTACGGCGACATGCTGCGCATCGGCGACCTCGATGTGTTCGGACGCGAGGTGAACGCGGCGAGCAAACTCGGCGAGGACACCGCGAAGTCCGGTGAGATCCTGATCACGAAGGCCGCGGTCGACTCCGCGGGCGCCATGGACGGCGTCACGTTCGAAAAGGTCGACGCCCAAGTGGGCGGCTCCGCGGAGAATTACCGGGTCGGGTATTGATGCAGCAGGGCCGTAATTCGCGATCGGTAACGGGAGCGCGCGCTAGGCCCCCGCTTCCGCGGGGGTGACGAGAGTGACCAACCTGCTTGGTAGAGGTGCGGGTTCGGGCTGCCGCTCCACGGCCAAGCCAATTGGCCACCCACGTCACCCCCGCGAAAGCGGGAGCCTAGCGTGACAGTCCCTTACGACCACGACGACTACGGCCACAGCCGGACGAGATCCACGGGGTGGGCAAGCGTGACATCGGGGCGCCCGTGTTCGACGCCTTCACGGTCGTAGCCCCATAAAACGCCGACCGAGAGGGCGCCTGCGTTCTTCGCGGTGAGGATGTCGACCGCGGAATCGCCGACGAGTGCGGCTTCTGACGGCAGGACACCCGCTTCCGCGCAGAGTTTCAGCAGACCTTCGGGGTCGGGTTTGCGCGTCTTCAGATCGTCGCCGCCGATGACGCCGATGAAACGGCCTTCGAGGCCGAGGGCGCTCACGATCGCGCGGCTGAACTCGCCGGGTTTGTTGGTAAGGACGGCCATCCGCGCACGGGCACTCCCCGCGTCGAGCGCGTCGCGCATACCCGGATAGAGAAGTGTCGTCTCCACGAGGCGCGCTCGATAGATCGGCATGAACCGGTCGAAGACGAGGTTGATATCGGAAGCCGGCTGGCCGAGTGCGGCGAGACAACGTTCGATCAGCTGACGTGCGCCACCACCGACGAAACCGCGCACCGTCCTCATGGGCAGCGAGCCCGCCTCGCCGAACCGTTCGACGAGCGCCGCATTCACCGACGTCGCGATGTCCCCGATCGAGTCGACCAGGGTCCCGTCGAGGTCGAAGACCACGAACCTCGGCGGCTTCAAGGCGCCGCGCACTTCTGCTTGCACGCGTCGCCCGCGAGGTAGCCAAGCGCGCACATCGCCTCGACCTGCGCGCAGTCGAGGTTTTGCACCTTGCGGCCCGACGGCTGGTCGAGATAGACGACGATCCCGGACTTCGACGCGCCGGGCTTGAAGATTCCGTCGACCGAGTCACCGTCCATCTCGGGGAGAGAGAAGGGAATCGCGCGGGGCCGCGCGCCGGTCTCGCCGAGCGAGACATCCAAAGGCGTGATCTCGCGTGAACCGATCCGGCCGCGCAGGGTCACGGGTACGCCCACCGGACGGACCCGGAAGAACACCTCACGCGGCGCGCCCGACTTCGGGGCCAGGGTCAGTTCCAGCAACCGTCCATTGTTCCTGAGCTGGACTTTTTCCGCGATGCCGAGGCCCGCGGATTCCACACCCTCTATCCAGCCGGTCGTCTCGACGATGAGGGTCTGGGGCTTTGAAGTAAGCGCGCGAACCGCGTAGCGATACGGCGTCACCTGCATGGTCTCCTCCACGGCGGCGCGCAGGCGTCTGGCGCCTTGAAGGCTGTCGCTCATCAGATTCGTCTGCTCCAGGGGATCCTTCTCGAGGTCGAAATACAACTCGTCGGTCTGCGGCGAAAAGCGGCGGATGTACTTCGCCTGACCGGTGCGGATGCCGGAGGAGACGAAGGTGCGGTGCGAGATCTCGGAGACGACCGCCGGTTCGGGGACTTTCGAGAACGCGACGCCTTGCAGCGGCCGTCCGATGATCGTCGGCGGATCGGGCACGGGCAGGCCCACCGCTTCGAGAACGGTGGGAAGGACATCGGAAAGCGCCACCATCTGACCCACTCTCAGGCCCGCGCCTCGCGCACCCTGGAACTTCACGATCATCGGCACGCGCACGAGTTCGTCGAACACGGATCGGCCGTGCAGCCAGCCGCCATGATCGAGAAACTCCTCGCCGTGGTCGGAGACAAACAGAATCACCGCGTCGTCATAGATTCCGCGCTTCTTCAGCTCGTCGACGAAGCGGCCGAACTGCTGGTCCCCGTACGCGATATCACCGTCGTACTGGGCGATGAGACGTTCGCGGTCCTTGGGCTCCTTGTAGTCGGTGCGTGGATCGATGCCGGGGTGATCGGGAAAGACCGCCAAGGGCTCGAACATGGTGTCGAAGGGCGCGGGCGGCGAATACGGGACGTGCGGGTCCATGGTGTGGACGTAGAGAAATCTCGGAAGACCCCGGCGCGAGTCGAGAAACTCGAGGGCCCGGTCGATCAGAAGGCGCGTGTCGACCATCTTCGAACGGCGTCCTTCATCGCCGTGCATCCCGGCGAAGACATCGAAACCCTGATGAAAGTTGGAATCAGCGGCGTAGACCACGGAGTTCGCGATCACCGCCCCGGTCGAGAAACCGCGGGTGCTGAGCATCTCGGCGAGGGTCACCTGCCCGGAATCGAGGGGATCGCGCAACTGCACCGCGCGATGGCGCGAGGGCAGCCGCGAGGTCATGAGCGAAGCCACCGACGGCTTGGTCCACGACGAGTGCGCGATCCCGGCTTCGAAGAGGACCGCGTCCTTCGCGAACTCGAGAAGGGCGGGCGTGGTGTTTCGCTTGTAGCCATAGGGCGTGGTGTGGTCGGCCCGCAGCGTGTCCACGAGATAGACGATGACGAGAGGGTCCTTTTTCACCGCGAACTTCGGATCCACGGAGATCGCGGGGGCGCCCCAGTAGGCCCGGAACAAGTCGCCGTCCTTCTCAAAGGCCCGGGTTTCAAGGACCAGTTCGAGGTCACGTCCGGCGAAGCGCGACAGGTCGGCGCGGAGGTTCACGAACACCCGATGTTCGGGACGGGATATGGGGTCGATCACCTGCGATAGAACCGTGTGGTTCTTCCCGTTCTCCATGACGCCGATGACGAACTCGACCGCGCCCTTCGACTGGCGGTCCTCGGGAATTCCGGCGGCGATGGTCAACACCCCGCCGCGCGGGATGTCGGTCCGCAGCACGATCTTCGACGGGGGCGACGCGGGCAGCACGCGCATACCCACGTCATCGATGTGGATCATGCGGCCCTGCACATCGGCCACGAATTTCCGGTCCTCGCCCGCCACGGATCCTTCCACCAGGCGCTTCGCGTAGCCAGCAAGCTCGACGCCCGACTCCTTGGCGCAGCCGGAACCAAGCGCCGCGACGCCTGCGACAAAGACGAGACCGCAAGACCTGAGCATCATGAGAGAAGGAATTCTCCGACAAGTCGCGCGATTTCCGCGGGGCGCTCTTCCTGCGGCATGTGGCCGGTTTCGACGATCACCTTGCGCGCGCCCCTGATCGCGGCCACGAAGCGGTCCGCGTCCTCCTGAGGCAACCAGGGATCGAAGCGACCCCACACCACCAGGGTTTTCGCCTCGATGGTCCCCAGATCGGAAACAAAACGTTCGTCGAGGGGCGAGAGAAGGAGGGCGCGCGCCGACACCAGGGCGCCCGGCCGGAGAAGGGGCGCTATGTACTCGTCGATCCTCTCCGTGGTGACCCGGGTGTCGTCATGGATCAGGTGGCGCAGCGTGGCCGTGGTGAGGACCCGACGGATCGGGATCCGGTCTCCGATGAAACCCGCGGACCTCGAGCCCAGAAAACGGATCATGAACGGCCGCTCGCTCGGTTTCATGCGGAAGCCGGCGGAGTCGAGAACCACCACATGATCCACGCGCTGGGGCTGCCGCGCGGCCAGGAGCAACGACATAGCACCACCCAGAGAGTTCCCCACCAGATGGGCCCGCGGAACCCCGAGCGCGTCCATCAATCCCGGCACCGCGCCCGCGAGATCCTCGAAGGAAAGATCAGCGGGCTGGGACGAGGCGCCGAAACCGGGAAGGTCGAGAGCGATGACATCGAAGGAGCGGGACAACGGCTCGATCACGTCCGACCACGTGTAGATCGACGAAGCCAGGCCGTGAATCAGGATGAGAGTCGGGCCCTGCCCCTTGCGGACGTAGCGGATGTCGAGACGGCCGACCCGGACGGTGAGCGGCGTGAGGCCCGCGCGCGCCAGCCACTGGCCGGTCGGGGGAACCCGCTCGGCGGGAAGGAGGACGAGCAGGGCGACCGCGATCAGGAAGAGCACAAAGACCCGGCGCACGAACTTCGCCATGAGCCGCCGCCTACTTTTCGATCAGCCGGCGGATCTCCGGAAGCGCCATGCGCGCGGCTTCGCGGCCGGCCTCGAAAAAGGTGGGGATCTTGCGGGGCTGCATCCACCCCGAATCCCCCATCGCGGGAGCGATCACGAGGTCGGCGCCCGAAAGTTCGACCCGCGTCCGGGAACGCAGCAGGGTGAGTCCGGCGCGCAGGGCGATGGCCACGAAAGATTCAGCGGCGGGCCACTTGGTGCCGCCGTTCACGTCCACCGCGATCACGACGCCGTCATCCCCCGCGAGTTCTCGCGCGAGTTTCACGGGCACGACATCGGTGACCCCGCCGTCGTAGAGACGCCGGCCGTCGAGTATGAAGGGAGGGAAGACGCCGGGGAAGCTGCACGATGCGCGGACCGCGTCGCGCACGCTGCCCGTCTTGAAGACCACACCCTGGCCGGCGTCCATGTCGGTGGCGAGCACGGTGAGGGGCGCCGAGAGTTCTTCGAATCGCTCCTTCGGAAGGAACTCGTCGATCAGCACACCGAGCTTGGTCCCGGAAAGAAGACCGCCCCCCCACCCGCGCACCCAGAACCAGGGATGCAGGCGGGATGCCTCTTCGACGAGGGCCTCCATGCTGGCGCCGCCGAGATAGGCGGCGGCCACCAGGGCCCCGCCCGAAACCCCCGCGTAGCCCGAGGGCGCCACGCCCTGGGCCGCGAGTTCGACGATCACGCCCGCGTGGGCGGCCGCATGTCCGCCTCCGCCCGAAAGCGCAAGCACCAGCGGCTTGCGCGAGGTCACGACGAGAGGATCTCCTGGAGAGATTCGACCTCGAAGGAGTTCGTGCGCAGGGCGCTTATGGCGTCGACGGTGGCGGCGGCGCCGGTGAGGGTGGTGAAAGCGAGGACGCCCTGCTGGGTCGCCTGCTTTCGGATGGCCCCGTCGTCCACGAAGGACTTCCGGCCGAGCGGAGTGTTGATCACGAGTTGAATCTGACCACTGCGAATCATGTCGAGGCAATCGGGCTTCGCTTCGCCGACCTTCGCCACCGGGGCCGCCTTGACCCCGCGTTCGGACAGGAACGCCGCGGTGCCGCGGGTCGCCACGATGTCGAATCCGAACTCCTGAAGCGAACGGGCGAGTTCGAGGACACCCGGCTTGTCGCTGTCGTGCACGGAGATGAAAACCGTGCCGCTCGTGGGGATGGACGTCCCCGCCGCGGCCTGGCCCTTGGCGAAGGCCATGCCCACGCTCCGGGCGATGCCCATCACCTCGCCGGTGGACTTCATCTCCGGACCGAGCAGGATGTCCGAGCCCTGGAATTTCACGAAAGGAAGCACCGACTCCTTCACAAAGATGCGCTTCACCTCGAGATCGCTGGTGAGGCCGAGCTCTTTGAGGGTCCGGCCGGCCGCGATCTTCGCCGCGACCTTGGCCATGGGAACGCCGGTGGCCTTGGAGATGAAGGGGGTGGTGCGCGACGCGCGCGGATTCACCTCGATCACGTAGACCTTGTCGTCCTTGATCGCGTACTGAACGTTCATCAGGCCCCGAACATTGAGGGCGAGGCCGAGACGGCGGGTGTAGTCGCGGATGGTCGCGATGTGCTCGGCCTTCACCTTGTAAGTGGGCAGGACCATGGCGGAGTCGCCGCTGTGGATGCCCGCCTCTTCGATGTGCTCGAGGATGCCGCCGATGATCACGCGCTCGCCGTCGCCGAGCGCATCCACATCGACTTCGAAGGCATCTTCGAGGAAACGGTCGACGAGAATCGGATGGTCGGGCGAAGCCTTCACCGCTTCCCGCGCGAAACCTTCGAGGTCGGCATCGGTATAGACGATGGCCATCGCCCGGCCGCCCAGAACGTAGGAGGGCCGCACGAGAACCGGGTAGCCGATCCGGCGCGCGACCACGTGGGCTTCTTCGATCGAGAGAGCGGTGCCGCTCTCCGGCTGGGGGATCTTCAGTTCGTCGAGGAGCTTCGCGAAGCGCTTGCGGTCTTCGGCGAGGTCGATCATGTCGGGCGAGGTGCCCCAGATGGGGACGCCGGCGCGGAAGAGGGGCAGGGCCAGCTTGAGCGGGGTCTGGCCGCCGAACTGGATGACCACGCCATCGGGCTTCTCACGCTCGATGATGTTCATGACGTCTTCGAAGGTGAGCGGCTCGAAGTAGAGGCGGTCGGAGGTGTCGTAGTCGGTCGACACCGTCTCGGGATTGCAGTTCACCATGAGGGTTTCGCAACCCTCCTCGTGGAAGGCGAAGCTCGCGTGGCAGCAGCAGTAGTCGAACTCGATGCCCTGCCCGATGCGGTTGGGGCCGCTGCCGAGGATCATGACCTTGCGTTTGCCGGTGGGGTCGGCCTCGCACTCGTTTTCGTACGTCGAGTAGAGGTAGGGCGTGTGCGACTCGAACTCGGCGGCGCAGGTGTCCACGCGCTTGTACACCGGGGTGACGCCGAGGTCTTTGCGCTTCGCGCGAACGTCCGCTTCGGGAACGTCGGTGAGATCGCCGATCCGCGCGTCCGAGAAACCAAGCTGCTTCGCGTGACGCCACGCGGGTGCGCTTTCCCCGAGGCCTCCCGAAACGATGGTCTTCTCGGCATCCACGATCTGCTGAAGCTGGTCGAGGAACCACGGATCGATCGCGGTGACGGCATGGACGTTCTCGATGCTGCGGCCCTGATCAAAAGCCGCGCGCACATGGAAGAGGCGATCCGGGCTCGGCCGCGCCATTTCCGCATCGAGGTCCGCGCCGGTCAGGCCCAAGTCGCTGACGCCCTTGAGGAAGAAGCCTTTGGCGCCGATCTCAAGGCCGCGCAGACCCTTCTGAAACGCTTCCTTGAAGGTCCCGCCGATGGCCATGACCTCGCCCACCGACTTCATCTGCGTTCCGAGGGTCGAGGACGCGCCGGGGAACTTCTCGAAGGCGAAACGCGGGATCTTCACCACAACGTAGTCGATGGTCGGCTCGAAGGAGGCCGGCGTCACCTTGGTGATGTCGTTCTGGATCTCGTCGAGGGTGTAGCCGATGGCGAGGAGCGCCGCGATCTTGGCGATGGGGAAACCCGTGGCCTTCGAGGCGAGTGCTGAGGACCGGGACACGCGCGGGTTCATCTCGATGACGATGAGCCGGCCGGTCTTGGGATCCGTCGCGAACTGGATATTCGATCCGCCGGTCTCCACGCCGACTTCTCGGATGATGTCGCGGGCGGCGTTCCGCATCTTCTGGTACTCGGGATCGGAAAGGGTCTGCGCGGGGGCCACCGTGATCGAGTCGCCGGTATGCACGCCCATCGGGTCGAAGTTCTCGATCGAGCAGATGACGACAAAGTTGTCGGCTTTGTCGCGCATCACTTCGAGTTCGTATTCCTTCCAGCCGAGGATCGACTCTTCGATCAACACCTCGTGGACGGGCGACATCATGAGGCCGCGGGTGACGATCTCCTCGAACTCCGCCTCGGTGCGGGCGATGCCGCCGCCCGACCCGCCCATGGTGAAAGAAGGCCGGATGATCGCGGGGATGCCGGTGTTCCTGACCGCGGCCCGCGCCTCCTCCAGCGACTTCACCACCGCGCTTCGAGGAACCTCGAGGCCGATGCGGTGCATGGCCTCCTTGAAGAGCTGCCGGTCCTCCCCCACTTCCACGGCGCGACGCGACGCGCCGATCAGGCGGATGCCGAGTCGATCGAGGGTGCCCCGCTTGGCGAGAGCGATCGCGAGATTGAGCGCGGTCTGGCCGCCCACGGTGGGGAGGATCGCGTCGGGTCGTTCCTTCTCGAGGATCTTCTCGACGAACTCGGGGGTGAGAGGCTCGATGTAGGTCGCATCGGCGTACTCGGGGTCGGTCATGATGGTGGCCGGGTTCGAGTTCACCAGGATCACGCGGATGCCTTCGCGCTTCAAGACCTTGATGGCCTGGGTGCCCGAGTAGTCGAACTCGCAGGCCTGGCCGATCACGATGGGACCGGAACCGATCACCAGGACGGACTTGATGGTCGGGTCCTTCACCGCTCCAAGGTTCCCTTCTTCTGTTCCATCATGCGCACGAAGCCCGCAAAAAGGTGCCGCGAATCGTGCGGACCCGGGCTCGATTCAGGGTGGTACTGAACCGAGATCACCGGCAGGTCGAGGTGGCGGAAACCCTCGACGGTGTCGTCGTTGAGGTTCACATGGGTGAGTTTGAACTGGCGGTTCTCGAAGACGCTGCGGTCGAGCGCGAAACCGTGATTCTGCGAGGTGATCTCCACCTTCCCGGTCTCGAGATCCTTCACCGGATGATTAGCGCCGCGGTGTCCGAACTTGAGCTTGTAGGTCTTTCCGCCGCAGGCGAGCCCCAGGATCTGGTGGCCGAGGCAGATCCCGAAGAGCGGCGTGCCCGAATCCATGATCGCCTTCGCGGACTCGATCGCGTAGGTGCAGGCGTCGGGGTCGCCGGGGCCGTTCGAGAGGAAGACGCCGTCGGGCCGCAGGGCCAGCGCCTCTTTCGCGGTGGTGGTCGCGGGCACGACGCGCACGTCGCAGCCCGAGGCGGCGAGAAGGCGCAGAATGTTTCGCTTGATCCCGAAGTCGTAGGCCACGACCTTGAACCTGGGCGCGATCACCAGACCGGGCTCTTTGAAATCGTAGGCCGCGGCGGTGGTGACTTCCTTCGCGAGGTCGAGGCCGTTCATGTCGCGCGAGGCGCGCGCGCGCTTCACCAGGGCATCGATGTCTTTGACCGCGTTCGAAATCACGCCGCGCTTCGCGCCGTGGGTGCGGATGTGGCGGGTGAGCGCGCGGGTGTCGAT
>JANNJB010000296.1:0-1598 GCA_031405615.1 Vicinamibacteria bacterium
AGGTCGCGTGGCGTCTCGACGCTTTCCTCCCCGGCGGTCATCGTCAAGATCCTGCGGGAGATGCTGGCCCTGCGTCGTGACGTGGCCTGAGCGCAGTCCACACTCGTGCGATCGCTTGCCCTCTACTCGGACCAGCCCCTCGGCGTCCGGATCCACACATCCCTGCGCGCGTGGTCGGCGCCCCTCGACGTGGTGGTAAAGGCGCTGCCCTCGCGAGGGACACTGCTCGACGTGGGCTGCGGCCATGGCCTCGTCTCGAATGAGGCGGCGCTGCGAAGCCCGGAATTGCGGGTACTCGGGATCGACATCGCGGACGGTAAGATCGCGGCGGCGAGGAAGAGCGTGGGAACGAGGTCGAACGTCGAGTTCCGGGCCGCCCGGCTCGAAGGCATAGCGGAGACGGGTTTCGATGGGGTGAGTGTGATCGACGTTTTGTATCTCGTGCCCCAGGCGGCGTGGACCTCGTTTCTCGGCACGTGTTTCTCGAAACTCGCTCCCGGCGGGACGATCGTCGTGAAGGAGATCGGAACCACGCCGCGTTGGAAGTTCGAGCGTCTCCGGCTTCAGGAGTACCTGAGCACCCGGGTCCTTCGGATCACGAAGGGTGAGAGCATGTATTTCGAGAGTGGAGAAGAGTTGAAGCAGAGGCTGGAGAAAGCCGGATTCGAGGCGGTCGCGGTCGAGAAACTCGACCGGGGTTACTCCTCGCCGCACCTGATGGTCACCGGGCGCAAGCCCCTCCGCGCGAGCCACGCCTCATGACCCGGAAACTCATCGTCACCGCCGATGACCTTGGGGCGCACGAGGCCATCAACCGGGGCATCCTCGAGGCTCATGAAGAGGGGATCGTGACCGCGGCGTCGATCGTGCCCTGCGGCCGTGCTTTCGATCACGCCTGCCGGCTGGTCGAGAAGCGGCGCAAGCTCGACGTCGGCATTCACCTCACCCTCGTGGAGGAGCGTCCCCTTCTCGGCCCGGACGAAATCCGCACCCTCGCGCCGAAGCGAGAGCTGCCCAAGACCTACCGGCAGCTCTTCATGGGAATCGTCAAGGGCAAGATCAAGCTTTCGGAGATCGAGCGGGAGCTGGACGCGCAGATTCAGAAGGTTCTGAAGGCCGGCCTGAACGTGTCCCATATCGACTCTCACCAGCACACGCACCTCTTTCCACCGCTTCAGGCGATGTTCTTCAGGCTCGCCGAGCGCTATGAGTTCCAAAGCGTCCGCGCCAGTTCCAGGATCGTGCCCGGGCGTACGAAGTTCAGCGTGTTTCTCGCTCCGCTCGCGAAGCGGATGCAGCGCACGGCGCGCAACCGCGGGCTCCACACCGCGGACACGCTGTGGCTGCCTTCTCCGAGCGGCCATCTCACCGGTCTTCAGATCGCCCAGGGCATTCCGAAGCTCCCCGAAGGCGTCACCGAGATCGTTGTTCACCCGGGGCGCCGATCAGAAGACCCTCGAGAAGGAGTACCCAGCCTGGGGCTTCAAGTGGCAGCAGGAGCTGGCCGCGCTCAAGGCCACCGACGTCCGCGACACCCTCTTCCGTCAGAACGTTCAGCTGACCCGGTACTCGGAGCTCGTTTGAACACGCCGATGGCC
>JANNJB010000297.1:0-2083 GCA_031405615.1 Vicinamibacteria bacterium
CGCTCACGAACACCGACCGCCATCTGCCAATTGCTTTCATTACTCGATTCCTCCATTGGAACACTCATCGCTTCTCGATCAAGCCCAGTGTGGCCGACGGGCACGCGGGTAGGTTCTGGCGAAGACGGTACCACCGCGAGCCCCCTTCCAGCCTGGATCTGGTCCGGTCTCCAGGAGCGCCAACGGGTTTCTAGGCGATCCCGGCAAGGAAGGTCGACGCGGGCAGAACGCGAATCCCGTCCCTCACCACGTCCCTCCCCCCGTTTCGGACCACCTGGAATGAAAACGGGATCTTCAGGCGGTCACGGAAGTAGCGGAGCGAAGGATCCACCGTCGCGTCCGAGAGCTTGGCCTCGACCGCGAACCACGGTTTTGAGTCGGCCAGAACGAGGAAATCCACTTCACGGCCGTCGCGATCGCGGAGATAGCTCAGTTCCACCGAAAACCCTTCGCAGTCTTCGAGCGTGTGGCACATCTTGAGGAGATGCGACGCCACGAGGTTCTCGAATCGCGCCGACTCTGAGGCCAGGAGCGCGTGATCCCACAGGTAGACCTTGGGCATCTTCTTGAGACTTCGGACCCGGCGATGCGCGAAAGGCCGGACCAGGAAGAGGTGATAGAGGCGGTCGAGCACGTCGAGCCAGTGCTGCAAGGCCCGATGGGAGACTTCAAGATCTTCGCGGAGGGCGTTGAGAGAGAGGGGAGAGGAAACACGTTCGGCCACCAAGTCGGCCAGCGTTTCGATGGCGGTGAGGTCGCGCACGGTTTCGAGATCCCGAACGTCCTCGCGGAAAAAGCGCTCTGTCCGCTCCTTCTGCCAGCGCCGCAGGGTTCGTTCGGAGCCGTTGAGCCACGGCTCTGGAAACCCTCCGAAACGCATCAGCGCGTCGACCACGCCGGCTCGAGCGCGTGAGGGAAAATCGAGCGCCATTCCCGGACGCGCCACGCTCAGGGGCATGCCCTCCGCCTCGCGATAGGAGAAGGGATGGAGCCGGTAGTGGTGGTAGCGGCCCTGCAACGAATCGCCGCCGCGCCGGAACCCATCCATCCGCGCGCTTCCGGTCACCAGGAAACGGTGGTGGTCCCGGTAGCGGTCGAACTCGCCCTTGACCCAGCGCTTCCATCCCTGAAACTTGTGTAGTTCGTCGAGGACGATCAGGGAGGGCGCGGCCGGCCATTCGGGCTTGCGGATGCGCTTGCGATCCTCGCTGCGATCCCAGGTGAGATACACGGGACTCGCCTCGGCGGCCATCAGGCGCTTCGCCAGACTGGTTTTTCCCACCTGCCGGGGCCCCGCGAGGAACACCATCTTCTTCCGCAGGTCGTCGCGGATGGGATCTTCGAGAGAGCGCCCGGTCAGCACGCGACATAATTTACCTCAAAGCACAAAATGTCGCGACTTTATTTGGGCACGAGCAAACAATGTCTGACGCCGGTCTGGCGGCATGGAAGATCTCAAGATGGGTCAGAATACCCGCAGACAAGCATTGCCATTGGAAAAGGAATGCGGGCCCATCGGCCCGTACGACTTCAAGGCAAGGACGTGGTCAGGGTCGGCGGCAAAGACGTGCAACTGAGCCTGCGCTCACACCCGCCTCACCTCGCGGCGCGGGTTTCAAGAACTGGATGCCCAGCCGCCGGTGGCGGGCGGTTCCGCCGCAACCGCCCGCCCGCAGTTGTTAAGGAGGCCCCAGGCTCAACGCTTCGAGACGGTGGTGCTGCCGAAGTTCGCTACCCAGATGTTCGCCCCGTCGAAAGCAACCCCGATTGGGAACGAGCCGACCGGGAACGTTCCCAGGACCGCCCCCGTGCTGGCCAGAAGCTTGGTCACGTTGTTGCTGTTGTAGTTCGTCACCCAGATGTTCGCCCCGTCGAAGGCAACCCCCCGTGGGCCCGTGCCGACCGTGAACGTTCCCAGGGCCGCCCCCGTGCTGGCCAGAAGCTTGGTCACGTTGTTGCCGCCGCTGCTCGTCACCCAGATGTTCGTCCCGTCGAAGGCAACCCCGATTGGGAACGTGCCGACCGCGAACGTTCCCACGACCGCCCCCGTGCTGGCCAGGAGCTTGGTCACGTTGTTGCAGCC